>NZ_JASJWR010000038.1:0-39630 GCF_035019065.1 Actimicrobium sp. CCI2.3
TGGACGGTCCATATTTCACCGCTTTCTTGGCCAATAGCTCGCTATTGGCACTGCGAAATCGGCAAAATCTGTCCTCGTCCAGCTATTTTTTCGCTTCGATTCCCTAAGTCCGACAGGCTCCTAGTCTCGCCACGGCCGTATAATTTGCCGTCCCGGCCGCTGCCAGGCCGACCACCTTACCTTCCGTTTCCATGTCCAACGACCGTGCTGCTACTGCACTGCCCCTGATTGCCTGTCGCGAATGCGACCTGCTGCAGCACGAAATCGCGTTGCCGCCACACGCGGAGGCGCTCTGTCTGCGTTGCGGTGCGCAACTGTACCGGCAAACGCTGCACGGACCGGATACGACGCTGGCCTTCACGCTGGCCAGCGTCTTGCTGTTTTTGCTGGCCAATTTTTTCCCGTTGGTGCGACTGGAACTGCAAGGTAACCAGACAACGTCGACGTTATTCGGTGCCGTCACCACGCTGGCCTCGCAAGACCTGCTGTCGGTGGCGCTGCTGGTGTTTAGTACCACCATCGTCGTGCCGGCCATCGAGATGGCGGCGATGCTGTATCTGCTGTTGCCGCGTCGGCTAGGCGTCACCGTTCCTGGCCGGGCACTGACCTTCCGGCTCATCGAGCTGCTCAGGCCGTGGGGCATGATCGAAGTCTTCATGCTGGGTGTGCTGGTTTCGGTGGTAAAAATGGCCACCTTTTCCTCCGTGGTACCGGGTGTGGCATTGTGGTCGTTCGGTGCGTTGATGCTGACGCTGGCGGCGGCTGCGCATTTTTTCAATCCGCGCGACTTGTGGCAAAAAATGGCGATCCATGACTGAACCACAGCCAGGGCTTGCTGTCACGGCAGCCGCACGCGGACTGCTGCGCTGCAACGCCTGCGATTTGCTGTGCAAACCACTTGCCAGCGCAGGCCCGAGCAACTGTCCGCGCTGTGCCGCGCCGCTGCATCAGCGTATTCCGCACAGCATTCGCAAGACCTGGGCTTTCCTGCTGGCGGCGATGATCCTGTACATTCCGGCTAACCTGATGCCGATCATGCAGAGCCGGTCATTTTTTTCGGTGCGGGACGACACCATCATGAGCGGCGTGGTCTTCCTGTGGATTGGCGGTTCGCACATGCTGGCACTGCTGGTATTTGTTGCCAGCATCGTGATTCCGCTGTTCAAGTTGATGGCGCTCTCCCTGCTGACGTTGTCGGTCCAGTTACGCTCGAGCTGGCAGCCGCGCCAGCGCTCCCGGATGTATCGGCTGATCGAGGCGATCGGACGCTGGTCGATGCTCGATATTTATGTGGTGGCGGTGCTGGTGGCGCTGGTGCAGGTGCAGTCGTTTGCTCGCATCGAGGCCGGTCCGGGCGCTGCTGCCTTCGGTGCGGTGGTCGTACTGACCTTGCTGGCGTCCAGCAGTTTTGATCCGCGCCTGATCTGGGATTACGTGGATAACGAATACATGGAAAACAAGCATGGAGAACAAACTTGACTGAAGTAACCGACAAGACCGATTTGCCCCATGCCGTGCGCGCCCCGCGCTGGCATTGGGCGCCATGGCTGATCTGGTTGATCCCGATGATTGCATCCCTGGTCGGCGGCACCATCCTGATCCAGACACTGATGGCGCGTGGCCCGACCATCACGATCAACTTCAAGAGTGCAGAAGGACTGGAAGCCGGCAAGACGCAGATCAAGTACAAGGAAGTCGAGATCGGCACCGTCGGCCGCATCACGCTGTCGCCGGATCGCAAGCAGGTCGTCGTCACGGCCCAGCTGGTCAAGAGTGCCGACAGTTTCCTGCGCGACGACACGCGCTTCTGGGTGGTGCGACCGCGGGTCGGTGCCGGGGGCATTTCCGGACTGGGCACGTTGCTCTCGGGTTCGTACATCGGTGTCGATGCCGGCACCTCCGAAGAAAGCCGTGATGCCTTCACCGGGCTAGACGTACCGCCCTTCGTGCTGACCGGACTGACCGGCCGCCAGTTCGTGCTGCATGCCGAACAGATTGGCTCGCTCGACATCGGCGCACCCGTCTTTTTCCGGCATATTCAGGCAGGCCAGATCACCGCCTACGAACTCGACCCGAACGGCACCGGAGTCATCCTGCATGTCTTCGTCAATGCCCCCTACGACAAATACGTGACCACCACTTCGCGCTTCTGGCAAGCCAGCGGTGTCGAACTGAGCCTTGATGCCTCCGGCGTCAAGCTGGCCACCGAGTCGCTGGCATCGATCCTGTCAGGCGGCGTCAGTTTTGGCGCACCCGATGATTTGCCCGTTGCCCCTGAAGCGAAAGACAACAGCACTTTCACGCTATTCGGCAACCGCGACAATGCCATGAAACCTGCCGATACCGTGGTGCGCAAGGCCGTGCTGTATTTTGAGGAATCGACACGCGGACTGGCACCTGGCGCACCGGTCGATTTCCGCGGCATCGTCATCGGCGAAGTCACGGACATCCGTCTCGAAGTCGACCGCACAGACAAGGTGTTCCGCTTCCCGGTCGCTGTCAATATCTACCCGCAACGCCTGCAATCACGCAATCCCAACGGCACCCCTACCGAAGCGTCGTCGCGCAAGGTCATCGACGCGCTGGTTGCACGCGGCATGCGCGCACAACTGAAAACCGGCAATCTGCTGACCGGCCAGTTGTTCGTCGCGCTGGATTTTTTCCCGGACGCCGCCAAGACCCGCATCGACTGGAAGCAGGAACCGATCACGCTGGCGACCGTGCCCGGCACGCTGGAGGAACTGCAAACCATCCTCAGCCGGATTGCCCGCCGGCTCGACAAGGTGCCGCTGGAACAGATCGGTGCCGATCTGCGCGTGGCACTGAAGTCACTCGACAGCACGCTCAAGAGCACCAACGCGCTGGTGCAGCGCGTCGATACCGAACTGACGCCACAAGCCAGCGCAACCCTCGAACAGGTGCGCAAGACCGTCGCCAGCGCCGATGCCGTGCTGGCCAGCGATGCCCCTTTGCAGCAAGACCTGCGCACCACCCTGAGCGATATCAGCCGCGCCGCACAAGCGTTGCGCTCGTTGACCGATTATCTAGACCGCCATCCGGAAGCGCTGCTACGCGGCAAAAAGGACAACCCATGACCTCGCGCCTGCCCCGCACACTCGCCGCGCTGCTCGCTGCCAGCCTGTTACTGGCCGCTTGCGCCAGCACCCCGGCCACGCAGTTCTATACGCTGGAGGCGCTCTCCGCGTCCGGCACATCCACCAGCACCAGCGCCGTGCGGATCGGTCATGTCACGGTACCGGAACTGGTCGACCGGCCACAGATGGTGCTGCGCTCAGGTAGCAATCAGGTCAACCTGCTCGAACAGCGACGCTGGGCCGAATCGCTGCGCAGTGCCATTGCACGCGTCGTCGCGGCGAACCTGGCGGTGCCGGGAAGTACCGCGACAGCCACGACAACCACGACAACCGCCACAACGACAGTCGATATCGATGTCGACCGTTTCGATTCGCAACTCGGTGTCGCCGTCGATCTGTCGGCAACCTGGCACATCCGCCCCGCCGCCGGCTCCGTGCGCAGTGGCAGCATGCGCTGGCACGAACCGGTCTCAGGTAACGACTACGCCGATCTGGCCGCAGCTCACAGCCGTGCGCTGGCCGAATTGAGCCGGCAAATCGCTGCGGCCGTCGACACCCCGCCGTGACGTCCCTTGTTCAGGCCGATCGCGACGTTGATGCATCGCAGCGAAAGCAGGCTGGATTTCCCCCAAGATGACAAAACTACCGACAAGGAGCTTTGTGAATCTGCCGCTCTCCGACCTGAACGGGACTGATGACAGCCTGAGCCACGAACTGGACCAGCTACACGCCGATCCAACGACGCAACTTTCCTTGCGTTGCCGCCGGATTGCACTGGGCATTGCACTGGTGGTCAGCTTGACTGGTGCCGGCGTGCTGGCAATGTCGCGCTTGCCGCTGCTGCCCTTGATGCCGGCCAATGTCGCACTGGGCTTGCTGCTGGCCGGGATGACGCTGGCATTGCAAAGCCACTCTCTGATCCGGTTGCTGCCAGTGCGATTGCTGGCGCTGTGCTTCGCCGCACTGGTGACGCTACTCGGCCTGGCCGCCGTGGCGCACGGTTTATCCCTGCCCGGCCTGGGTCTCGATGCGTTCCTGAGCAACTTGACACTTTCCGTCACCGGTAATCCGGCTATACCGATGCATCCGATCAGCGCCTTCTCGCTGGTCCTGACGGGCACCGCCCTGCTGCTGCAGGACGTTCGCACGCGACAGCATCATGCACCCACCGAATTCATCGCGCTGAGCCTGGCCGCACTGAACCTGGTACCGCTGGCGGGACTGGCCTATCAGGTCGGGGCATTGGCCGATCTGGGTAATGCCGTACCCGTACCGGCCACGGCTGCGCTGGCATTTTTCAGTCTGGGTACCGGTTTGCTTTTGTCGCAACCGAGCCGCAGTCTGATGGCAATCATTACCGACAACGTACCGGGGGGGCAGATGCTGCGCCGTTCGTTGCCGCAAACCCTGCTGGTGCTGGTGCTGCTGAACTGGATTATCAGCCGTGGTGCGCTGCTGGGACTGTATGGTCAGCCCATGGTGTCGCCGATACTGACGCTGCTCAACAGCACCGTCATTCTGGTGATTTTCTGGCGCACGGCGGCCACCGTCAACGACGAATACCGGGCCCGTTTGCAAAGCGCCAGCAACCTTGCCGAAGCCAGTTCGCTGCTCATTGCTGTCAGCGACAATACCGACGATCAGATCTTCGTCAAGAACCGCGAAGGCAAGCTGATTTTTGCGAATCCGGCCACGCTGCGCAGCCTCGGCAAGACGCGCGACGAAGTCCTGCATCATGGCAGCAATGAACTGCTGTCTGATCCGGACGAAGCCGCCCAGATCGACCGCGACGACCAGCGCATCATGGAAGGCAAGGTGTCAGCCACGCTGGAACAAACGCTGCATCTGTCCCAGGGCGAGCGGACCTACTCGTCGACCAAGGCACCGTGGTTCGATGCCCATGGCCAGCTGCTTGGCCTGATCGGCATCAGCACCGACATCAGCACGCGCAAGGAAATGGAGCGCCAGCTCAAGCAGCGCGAAGCCGAACTGGAAGCCACCATCAGCCAGCGCACGGCCGTGCTGCGCAAGCTCGGCGACCATCTGGAGTCGGTGCGCGAAGAAGAAAAACGCAGCATCGCACGCGAACTGCACGATGACATGGGCGCTTCGCTGACCTCGCTGAACATGCACCTCGACAGTATCTACAAGGCCTTGCCCGACGAGCCAAAATGGGCCGACAAGGCCGAGCGCGTACGGGCCCTGGTGGCTTCGCTGGTTGCCACGACCCGCCGCATACAGATCGGTCTGCGACCTATCATGCTGGACCTGTTCGGCCTGAAAGCCGGCATCATTGAACAGCTCGAAGAATTCGAACAGCGCACCGGCATCGTCTGCAAGACCAGTCTTCCCGATGACGACGTCGCCTTGCCGCACAAGCTGGAAATCACGCTATACCGTATGTTGCAGGAAGCGCTCAACAATGTCGCCAAGCATGCGCAGGCCAGCAAGGTCGACGTGATCCTTGACGTCGACGAAGACCAGGCAACCCTGACGATACGCGACGACGGTATCGGCATTGCGCCCGAGCGCATCAGCAATCAATCGACCTATGGCATCCGTGGCCTGAGCGAACGCGCGTCCTTCCTTGGCGGCACTGCCACCGTATTCGCCAATCCGGTACGCGGGACGACTGTGCGGATCAGCTTGCCCGCGCAGTTGTGATGCAGGAACGGCAAAAAGGAGGTCAGTCGAAAGTAATACGCAGACTTACGTCCGCTTCATGCGCGGGGACGATCTCGTTATATTTTTCGATGAGTCGAATGACTGTGATTTTTCGGTCCGCGCCTTTAAAAAGGCTCATCTCGTAGAGGTTCGCCGCGAGGAACTGAAGCGCATCCATTACCTCAACGCGGCCTTCGATGCCAGCATTCTCTGCCAAACCTTCGGCAGCGCCAATCATCTTCGCAATCGTCAGGATGATGGGATGTTGCCCCGCCTTGATGTTGGCTTCGCACTTCCGAAGAAGCGCTTCCGATGGTGCCGTCGTGCAGTGAATGACGGCATTGTCGATGACGAAGTCACCAGACCTCGCAGACACGGCATCAGCGACCGGGTGTCAGTAACTTCTCCGGATCGAAGGGTAGGCCAAGAACTTTCGCCTTTCGCGTAAGAACCAGCACGGTTCCGAGAGCCCCGGCACCACTGACCTGATAATCTGCCTTGAACTGAACTAACGCGGCTTCAAGCTTCGGATTGATCTGCATACGTGTCTGCCAAAGGCAAGAGTAATTTTTCAGCGAGCCATGTGGCGACCGGAACGGCTACGGCATCACCCATTGCCTTGTAGCCGTCATTGTAAGTACCCGGAATTTTGTAGTCTTCAGGCGCACCCATCAGACGAGCGGTTTCCTTGACAGTCAACAAACGGCTTCTGAGTTCGCCGTTTTTTCGGATAACAAGAATTTGCCGACTGCTCCCTCCGCTGGGAGTGCGCAGACATCCTGCAACATGATCAAACCGCAGTTCCAGCACCTGTTTGCCCGCTCGCGTACGTTTATAGCCCGGAGCCACGAACGTCTGCTTTTTCGGCAGAGCGCTCAGCAAGGCAGCGTGCTTGGGGGAGATCAAACTGATATTGCGCTCGTCCGATTGCGTGTTCGCATAGCCGGCACCAAATTCCACAATATCCGCCAGGACTCCCGAACGCGCGGGTGGCTCGGGCATATGCCACCAAACCCAGTTATCCAAACCGCTGGCTGCCTTTTGCACCGATGCCGGATGCAGCCAGGTTGGCGTTGTGCTGGTGAGTTCGGCGGGCACATGCAAATCGTTTCGCACAGCGACAACAAAGATACGCGGACGAGATTGAGGAACGAAGCGTACGGCATCGATCAGCATGGCACCCACTTTGTAGCCCCGCTCTGTCAACGCAGCATGCAGCTTGCGGTAGTGAGCACCACCGGACGATGACACCAAGCCCAGGACATTTTCCGCGACCAGGATCGGTGGTGCTATGGACATCTCATCAATGATGCGCAACCAGTCCCATACCAGGCCGCTACGCTTGCCGTGAATGCCGCCAGCAAGACCCGCGAGGGACAGATCCTGACAGGGGAAAGATGCCCATGCCAAAGCCGCAGCAGGGAGTTCCTTGCCTGTTACATCGGCAATGGAGCCGAGGTGAAAGTGCTTGCTGGTGTGGTTCGCCGTATAAACCGCCGCTTTCTTGACATCGATATCATTGGCCCAGATGGGCTTGAACATCGTTTTCAGTCCCTGGGCGACCAGTCCGCTACCCGCGAAAAATTCCAGATAAGCGTGCCGGGGCTGCTTGTTGACGGCGCAACTAACCGACGAGGTCGATGGCAGTGGTGACGATAGCGTGTCTGTCAGTGAATATTCGAAAAGTGGGGAGCGTAGCGGCATGTCGCCATTGTAACGGTGTTCTCAACACGATCCCTAACCGCACTGGTCAGCGTTTGATGGCAAACCACACATGCTGCACCACCGCTCTATTGCTGCAATTTGAAACGCCAGCGTTAAAAAAGTTATGGCTTTTCGGCCTCACAAATAATCTCTACCGCCCCGCCACAATCGCCGCGAGAGTACCGGCAGCTTTGATACGCCAAACTGCCGGCCTTGAACACATCCAGATACCACTCACGCGCATCCGGCTCGCCTCTGAGGACCGCCTCGGCAAAGAGCGGTCCGGCCGCAATCGTTTCCGGAGAAAATGACGGGGAAGCAGGATTAAGAAAGGCAACCATCATCACCGGCGCAGGGTCACAAGACACCTGTTACCCTGACCAGTCCGCACTATTTCTCCGCTTAGGAATCCATCATGACGACACCCCGCATTGAACCCGCCCGCAACGTTCTTGGCGAACCGCTGGTGCCCTGCTCTTTCGATCCGCTGACCGGTTATTTTCGCGATGGCTGCTGCAAGACCAACGACGAAGATGTCGGCACCCATGTGATTTGCGCGGTCATGACCGCCGAATTCCTTGCCTTCAGCAAGGCACGCGGCAATGACCTCTCGACGCCGCATCCGCAATGGCGCTTTCCGGGGCTCAAACCCGGCGATCAGTGGTGCCTGTGTGCCCTGCGCTGGAAAGAAGCGTTCGAGGCTGGTGCCGCCCCGCTGGTGGTGCTCGAAAGCACCCATAGCAAAGCGCTCCAGGTCGTCACGTTCGACGAGCTGGAGCGCTTTGCCCATAGCGGCACCGACATGGCCTGAGCCATGCCGGTCTGCAGGTGACGTCTTACTTGCCGATCTGATTGCCGATCACGCCGCCGACTGCAGCACCACCGACGGTACCGATTCCGCTACCGCCAGTCAGAACTGCACCGGCGACGCCGCCGATACCGGCACCGGCTGCCGTGTTCTTGTCACGGTTGGACATGCCGGCGCAACCGCCGAGCGAAATCAGGATGGCCGAAGCGCACGCGATGGCGATTAATTTTTTCATGCTTGTCATGGTAGTGTCCTCTTGGTCTAAGGAGGAACGGGCCGTCAGTGAGGGCTGCTGCTGCAGACTCATCCGACTCGTTTCTTGAGAGTCAGTATGTCAGCGAATGAACTAAAGAACAGTTCGCTACCGAACATAGCGCAAGACCGACAGTCCACTCCCGCATCAACACTCAGGGCGCGGCGTTGCCCGGCAACGGCACTTCGGTCACGGTCTCCGGCAAGGTCGCCAGAATCAGTACTTCAACGCGACGGTTGCGCACTCGTCCTTCCGGCGCATCGTTACTGCCGACCGGTTTGTTGGAACCGTGGCCGACTGCCGTCAGGCGATTTGCCGTTACGCCGTTTTCGGCAAACAGCCGCACCACGCTGCTGGCGCGCACGCTCGACAATTCCCAATTGGACGGAAAGCTTGCGTTGTAGATCGGCAGATTATCGGTATGCCCTTCGATCTGGATCGCATGGGTGTCCCTGCTCAGTACTTGCGCGATCGCGCTCAATGCTGCACCGGACTCGCTCGTCAGGCGCGCTTCGCCAGGGGCGAACAGCACGCTGGCATTGATCTCGATACTGACGCCGCGACTGGTCTGGGTAACCCGCACCTTGCCCGAACTGACCAACGGCGACAGCACCGTGAGAATGTCGCGGGCGATGCTGGTCATGCTGTCCTTTTCACGCTGCAACAAGGCGATACGCTGCTGTTCGGCTGGCGGCGCACGACGCGGTAACGCAGACGGTGGCTCGATGCGGACCGGTGGCGCGAGGATGATGGGCGAACTGCCAAAGGCTGCGCCGAGCGATGTCGACAGCACCCGGTACTTGCCGTTATTGACCGTCGAGATGGCATACATCACGACAAAAAAAGCGAACAGCAGCGTGATGAAATCGGCATACGAAATGAGCCAGCGATCATGGCTGGGCGCGTCCTCCTCGAAGTGCTTGCGGCTGTGCGAAGTCGGGCTGGGTGGTTCGCGGTATTTGTTCATGCCGGCCTAGCGCTCGTAGGCTTTCATGCGTTCCTCGATCGAGATCGGATTATCGCCCGCAGCGATACAGCAGAACGCATCGGCCAGCATTTCCAGCCGGGTGACTTCGTCGTTGACAGCGGTCTTGAGCTTGCCGCCAATCGGCAGAAAGACCAGATTGGCCAGGCCAACGCCATAAATCGTTGCGACGAACGCCACCGCGATGCCAGCCCCGAGCCGGCTCGGATCAGTCAGGTTTTCCATCACGTGAATCAGGCCCAAGACCGCTCCGAGAATGCCGATGGTCGGGGCGTAGCCACCGGCGGCGTCCCAGATGCGAGCCGACTTGCGCTCGCGTGTTTCGTAGCTGCTGATTTCGATGCCGAGAATTTCGCGCAGCTTGTACGGATCAATGCCGTCGGTGAGCAAGCGCAACCCCTTGATGATGAACGGATCGTCGTTCCTGTTCATGAAGCGCTCGAGGCTGAGCAAACCCTCGCGGCGGGCAGTCTGGCTCCACATCGCCACATCGGCGGCATGCACCAGATGCCGGTCAGGCTGGAGTCGAAACACCGTTCCCGCCATTTGCACGCCCCGCCGGAATGTCGGCCAGCCGCTTTGCAACAGCACCGCACCGAGCGTGCCGACAATCACAATGACAAAGGCGGTGGGCTGCACCAGCGCACCGAGACGACCACCCTCCAGCATTTGTCCGACAACGATACCGAGCAATGCCAGTACCAATCCGGCTACGCTACCCCAGTCCATGTCTTCTCCCTCAGGAAAGCGCGCATCCGGGCGATTGCCTGGCTGTGCAGTTGCGAGATCCGGGATTCGGACACGCCGAGCACGGCACCGATTTCCTTGAGGTTCATTTCCTGTTCGTAGTACAGGCCCATCAGTATTTTTTCACGTTCGGGCAAGGCTTCGATGGCGCGGATGACGGCCTCACGAAACCCCGCATTGAGCAGGGTCTGCAGCGGATTGTCGGACAAGTCGGTGCAATAGCGATCAAGAAAATGTTCGTTGCCTTCGGAGCTGTCATGAAAATCTTCGTAGTACACCAGCTGGTGGCCGCCCCCCTCACCGAGCAGGTCCTGATAATCGGCCAGCGAGAGTTTCATGTGCTTGGCTAATTCGGCTTCGAGCGGTGGACGACCGAGCTTTTGCTGCAGGGCCTGCATCGCCACTTCAATCTTGCGCATGTTCTGGCGCATGCTGCGCGGCAGCCAGTCGCTGCTGCGCAATTCGTCGAGCATCGAACCGCGGATACGCTGCACCGCATAGGTTTCGAACTGGGCACCATGGGTATCTTCGTAACGATTGATCGCATCGAACAAACCGATCATGCCGGCCTGAATCAAGTCGTCCACTTCCACGCTGGGCGGCAATTTGGCTTTCATCTGATGGGCGAGTCGCTTGACCAGCGGCGCGTGCTGCACCAGCAGATTATTCTTGTCTGTTTTTCCGCTCGGTGTGTACATGAAACTCCAGGACTCCTGTGTTGACCCTGATCAGGCGAATTCGGTCATGCGCATGCTACCGGCATCCCCATTGGCAAAATGTCCAGCCAGCCGGCGAAAAGCCACCGAGGCCAAGGCCATCGGGAAGGCATCGATGACCGAACGACCCAGTTGCGCTGCCCGCTTGAGGTCGGCGTCGGCTGGCACGGACCCGATCGCGATCAGTTCCAATGCCAGATATCGACTGGCCGCCTGCGCCATGTTGGCGAACACCTGCTGCGCGTCGCGCTCACTGGCACCTGTAACCAGAATACCGAATGGCCGACGGCCCAGTTGCGCACTCAGGCGCTTGATGATCGCATAAGCGGCAGTGATAGAGCTACCGCTACTTGAAACCTGTACAACAATTTCGCCACGCTGCATGGCTGGCAAGACAAAACTATCCGCCCCATCGAGCTCGGCATCGACCAGCACAATGTCATGCTGGCTGGCCAGCACACCGAACGTATTCGACAATCGCCTGGCCTGATCGACATCTTGCATCGCACTGCGCAGATTCTCGCGTGCCAGTGTGGCGACGCCAAAACCCTGCGCCAGCGTCTGCACGACTTCATTGAGGCCGCGTTCCTGGCGCGCCACCTGCATCAGTGTTGCTGCGCATGCGGCACCCAACCGGTTCGCCAGCCCGTTCGACGCCGAACAGGCATCGAGCAAAAGCACATTGCTGCCAGTGCGGGTCAGCGAGGCCGCCAGATTGACCAGCGTGCCTGATTTTTCTTCGGCACCCAGTGCCGAGACAAGACTGACCACGCGTGGCTTGGAACCGGCCAGCATGCGGCGCAGTCCTTCTGCCTGGTCGGTAGAAAAACTAGCCAAGATGCACCTCACGCAAAGTCTTGTCATTGAAGGAGCGCGTGGCCCCCGCCATCACCAGCGGTAATTCGGCGTCGGTCAACTGGAACGGCTTGCTTTCATGCTTGAGCCTGAAAGCACGGTCGACCAGATACTGCTTGTTGGCCACATGCAGGTCTTCCGGCACGCGCTGGCCGTTTGCGACGTAGAACAAATTGAGTTTCTGACGGATCACTACATCGAGCACATTACCGATGGTAGCGGCTTCGTCCAGCTTGGTCATCACGCAACCGGCCAGGCCACTGCCCTGGTAAGCGCGCACGACCTCGTTCAAGGTTTCGCCGGTCGACGTGGCATTGAGGCACAGCAGCCGCTTCACGTGGGAACCGGCACCTTGCAGCATCGCAACCTGTTCGGTCACCATATGGTCGCGCTGGCTCACCCCGACGGTGTCGATGAGTACCGTGTGCTTGTTCTTGAGTTCGTCCAGGGCGATGCGCAGGTCGGACTCATCCTTGACCGAATGCACCATCACGCCGAGGATTTTTCCGTAAATGCGCAATTGCTCGTAGCCGCCGATACGATAGCCATCCGTCGTGATCAGGGCCAGCTTGCCGGGACCGTGGCGCATCACGCAACGGGCCGCCAGCTTGGCGGTGGTGGTGGTCTTGCCGACACCGGTCGGACCGACCAGCGCAAACACGCCACCCTGTTCGAGGATCGCGCTTTCATCGGAGACCGCGCAAATATTGCGCGCCATCACCGTCTTGATCCAGGCCATGCCGGTCGCTGCGGTTGCGCCAGCCGGCAGGTTTTCGCTCATGTAGCGCGACAGGCTGGCGCTGAATCCGGCCACCAGCAATTCACGCAGGATGGTGGCTTTGACCGGCTCGCGCTTTTGCTGCGACGACCAGGACAGCTCGGAAAACTGCGACTCCATCATCGTGCGCATCGAGCGCAGCTCGGTCATCATTTCTGCCATCTCGCGCAACACGCTGATTTGCGGTGACGGCTCGGGCGGGCGCGTATTGCGTTCCTGCTGCGACTGTTCCAGCGCACCGGCCAGACCGGCGGCCTGATCGGTTTCCGTGCGCCGCTTGGCGAAGGCCGACAGCATCGTCGCCTCCTGTGCCGGCAACGTCACTTGCGCAGCCAGGGTTTCTTTTTCAATCACCGGCGAGGCCAGCGACGACATGTCTTCGCTGGCCAGTGCCAGAATTTCGACCAGCCCATTGATGTTGCGATTCGACAGGATCACGGCATCCGGCCCAAGAACCTCACGGACTTGACGCAACGCATCACGCGAACTGCTTGCGGAGAATTTTTTCACGTTCATGCTTGAGCTCCAACCAGGCTGGTTACTTTAATTGTCTTCGTATCGGGTAATTCGGCGTGCGATAGTACCTTTAGTTGTGGCAACGCGCGACGCAGAAAGCGCGACAACAGTGCCCGCAACGGTGCCGGCACCAGCAGCACCGGCGTCAGACCGAGTTGCTCCTGATGCAGCGCTGCTTGCTGGGTCTGGAACTGCAGCGTATCGGCCAGACCGGGCTCGATGCCGGCACCGTCCGGACCGCTCGCCTGCAATGCCTGCATCAGCAGCCGTTCAAGACGGTTATCCAGCGCCATCACCGACAACTCGTTCGTCCCCGGGAAAATATCCTGCACGATGGCCCGGCCCAGTGCAATGCGCACCAGTGCAGTCAGCTCGTTCGATTCCTGCACCTGTGATGACTGTTCGGCCAGACATTCGATGATGGTGCGCATGTCGCGGATGTGGACGCCTTCGTTCAACAGGTTCTGCAACACCTTCTGCAACGTAGAGATCGATACCATTTTCGGCACCAGATCTTCGACCAGCTTCGGCATCTCCTTGGCAAGGTGATCGAGTAACTGCTGCACTTCCTGACGACCCAGCAGCTCGGCGGCATGCGAGGTGATCAAGTGATTAAGGTGCGTCGCCACCACGGTGCCGGCATCCACCACGGTATATCCCATGGTCTGGGCCTGTTCGCGCATGGCGGAATCGATCCAGACGGCGGGCAGACCGAAAGCCGGATCCGTCGTCTGCGTCCCGGCCAGTGTGCCCGTCACCATCCCCGGATTGATCGCCAGAAATTGGCCCGCATGCGCTTCGCCGGTGCCGACTTCGACGCCTTTGAGAGTGATCCGGTACGACGACGGTTTCAATTCGAGATTGTCGCGGATATGCACCGGCGGCGACAGAAAGCCCACTTCCTGCGCGAACTTCTTGCGGATGCCCTTGATACGCTTGAGCAGTTCGCCGCTCTGGGTCTTGTCGACCAGCGGGATCAAGCGGTAACCCACCTCCAGGCCAAGCATGTCGACCGGCACGATGTCCTGCCAGGTCGCTTCTTCGCTTTCGACTGGCGCAGCGGCCGCAACTGGCTCGACTACCGCCTCGACGGGAGCGGCAATGCGTTTGGCAGCGGCATGGCCGGCGGCTCCCAGCAACGATCCCAGCAGCACGAATGCCACATGCGGCATGCCCGGAATCAACCCCATGCCGCCGATGATGGCACCGGTAATGTAGAGCACTTGCGGCTTGGCAAACAGCTGATTCACCAGCTGACTACCGATATCGACGTCACTGGCGACGCGCGAAACGACCACGCCGGCCGCAGTTGAAATGATCAGCGATGGAATCTGTGCGACCAGGCCGTCACCGATGGCGAGCAGCGTGTAGTTCTTGAGCGCATCGGCGAAACCCATATCATGCTGCAGCAAGCCAACCAGCAAACCGCCGATGACGTTGATGACGGTAACGATGATGCCGGCGACCGCATCGCCGCGCACGTACTTGGAGGCACCATCCATGGCACCGTAAAACTCGGCTTCCTGCGCCACTTCGGTCCGGCGGCGCTTGGCTTCTGGCTCGCCAATCAGGCCGGCATTGAGATCGGCATCAATCGCCATCTGCTTGCCCGGCATCGCATCCAGGGCGAAACGCGCACCGACCTCGGCAATCCGCCCGGCACCTTTTGTCACGACGGTGAAGTTGATGATGGTCAGGATAATAAAGACGACGATACCGACCGTGTAATTACCGCCGATCAAAAAGTGGCCGAACGCCTCGATCACCTTGCCGGCAGCATCCGGGCCCTTGTGACCTTCGGTCAGCACGACGCGGGTCGACGCCACGTTCAACGAAAGCCGCAACATCGTACTGACCAGAAGCACGGTCGGAAACGCCATGAAATCCAGCGGCCGCACCGTGTACAGGGCAGTCAGCAAAACGATGATGGACAGGGCAATGTTGAAGCTGAAAAAGACATCCAGCACAAACGCCGGCAGCGGCAGAATCATCATCGACAGCATCATGATAATGATGATCGGCGCGGCAATCGCCTTGCTGTTCGGACCGCTCAACCAGAGTGGCAATTTGATGCTGTTCATTGTGCAAATCCGGTGTCAGTCGGGATCGGCATTGCCATCGATATAACGGCAACTCCCCATATGACACCGATTATTGCGCCAAGGGAAGAAACATCATCCAGCGAACAAGAGGGGAAAGCCAAAGGTATTCGTAACCTGCCAGAGAAAGACCCGCAAAACAAAATTACCATTCAGGGTCAGAGTCGATTTATTTAATATCAAATAGGGTCAGAGTCAATTTATCCATCGCCGTCCCGCACCATCGGGGTCAGAGTCGATTTATTCGATATCAAATAGGGTCAGAGTCAAATTATTCATTGCCGTACCGCTTTGCAACATTCCATGCAGCGAGCTATTGGCCAAGAAAGCGGTGAAATATGGACCGTCCAGCTATTTTTGCAGCCGATTCTTCCTAAGTCAGACAGGCTCCTAACAACAGGATCCCGCAGTGGTGGCGGTCGCAAAGGCACCCAATGCCGTCGCCTGTTTGTAAGGAGCACCGTCGATCGCGATACCCACCGTCAGATACCCGGCCGAATCCTGATTTTGGGCCGACAGGGAAAATGGCTGGCCCGGAATGACAACAAACTGTTTTTTCCAGGGAACGTTCACGATTTCTTGTGCAATGCCACCCTGATCATTCTGGTAGGTCACCGAGGCTCGCGAAATGGGGCCATCTACGCTATAGACAAGAACATGGGTAGCGTCATTGGCACCGGCGGACGTACCAGCACCAGCACCAGCACCACCACCGCCAAAACCCGCCTCACCAGCTCCACAGGCAGCCAACAACAAGCACAACGAAAGAGTGATTAATTTTTTCATCGCATTCCTGACAGGTCATGTGAGGGCAGTTATTCAACCTGCCTTCGATGAGTAGGCGAAACGGGACAAATGGTTCACTGCGAAAACATCCTTATTTTTTATTGGATGCGCGGCTACGACTTGATGACACCGGGTAGTTATCCATCCACACCATTGAAATTTTCAAGCTTGCGTTGAACTGGCAACACGTCGACAGCTGCTTCGATATCTGCGCAGAAACGTGCCTCGTTCGCCGCTGTCCCAGTCTCTCGGCACCCCGTCCCGCCGGACCGATGAGGCAATCGAGGCGGACGGCTCACTGATTGTTCATGATTACTCCATTATTTTTTTGACCCGATCTGCAGATCAACCTACTGGCAACGCCGACCGGGCTTGATGCATCAACTGCCTTCGAGCGGATCCAGTCCCTTGGGGACATCAATGGATTGCGGCTTTTCAGGACGTTCCCCGCCCTGGCTTTTGTAGGCCTTCAGCTGGAACACGTACGCCAGCACTTCAGCCACAGCCGTGTACAAGGTTTCAGGAATCGCCTCACCCAATTCGACGTGTTTGAACAGCGCCCGCGCCAGTGGCGGCGCTTCGAGCAGTGGCACGTTATTGGCCGCAGCCAATTCACGAATTTTGGCGGCCACCGCATCGGCCCCCTTGGCCACGACTTGCGGCGCTCCCATCTTGCCGTCGGTATATTTCAGCGCTACCGCGTAGTGGGTCGGATTGGTCACGACCACATCTGCGGTTGGTACTTCGGACATCATCCGGCGTCGCGCCATTTCGCGTTGCTGGGCACGAATCTTGGCCTTGATCTCCGGATTACCTTCCGACTCCTTGGCTTCCTGGCGCACTTCCTGGCGCGTCATCTTCATCTTCTCGGCATAGCTCCACATCTGATACGGCGCATCCACTGCGGCAATCAGCACCAACCCCATGACAATGAGCATGTAACTCGAAAATAGCAGTTTCGACAAATGCATGCTGCCCGCTTCCGGTCGCTCAACCATCAGTCCTAGCACTTCATTGATCTCGCTCGACATGACCAAATAGGCAATCGCGCCGACAATGACTGCCTTGGCGACGGCCTTACCAAGCTCGACCAATGCATTGCGCGAAACGATCTTGATGAGCCCTGAAAACAGATTCATCCGGCCAAAATTCGGTGCCAGCGCCTGCGCACTGAACAGCCAGCCGCCGATCAGCAACGGCGAGGCCAATGCCACCAGGATCAGAATCCCGGCCAGCGGTGCAAACGCCAGCAACAAATCGCCAAGATGGCTACCCAACCGGGTCAGCAGCAGACTGAAATCAAACGCCTGGCCACGATCAAAGGTCAGCCCCGAGGCCAGCGCCGCCTTCAACTGGCGCAACATGTTGGCACCACTGACGTAGAGCCCGCCACCCGCCGCCAGCAACACCATGCAGGTTGCCAGTTCACGCGAACGTGGCACGTCCCCTTGCTCGCGCGCCTTGTCAATGCGCTGCTGCGAGGCCGGTTCGGTTTTCTCCATGTCGCTTTCTTCGGACAACGCAACTCCTTTTTTGGCAGGAATCCGACGTCGGCATGACAAGGATTTCCATGAACAAGATTATCAGCCCGTTCAAGCCATGCCATCCGGCAAACAGGAATGGAAATATGCGGCAATTCCCCAAAATTAATTGACTCTGACCCTAATAATTAATTGACTCTGACCCCATTAAAAAATAGGGGTCAGAGTCAATTAATTTGCTATTTTTCTGGCAAATTTTTGTCGCACCAACGCTGCCAGCGCGCGGCGTGCTTGACCAGGGTTCCCGCAAGCCGGTCGGGAGTGAGATCCGACAAGGCCAGGCGCGTCAGTTCGACAATCTTGCCGTTCGTCGGGGAGATGCAATAGCCTGGGCCATGACCGTCAAAATCAAGATGGTTTTGGCGTAGCAGTTTCTTGTAAATCGATGCGAGTCGGTCGAGCGGCGCGTACGCATACTCGACGTATAAAAAGACCACATCCGCAGCCAATGCTTTGTTGTAAATCAATGAGCAGCACGCGCCATTGACATCCAGTGGGGCACCGGCAGCAAGTTCGTCGCCGTTCTCGAGCTGTTTGAGTGCGCAAAATCCGCTGATCAGTTCGTCAAAATTCGTTGCCATGGGAGAGCTTTCGCTTTGAAGAGAGCGTGACGGTCCAGTACCGTGCACTGCGTTCTGAGTGGCACGTCCTCACGGAAAATTCCCTGACTATTCCCGAAAATATTCTGGAACCGATCCCATCGGTCCGACACACATGGCGGTGTGATTATCTTGTTGCGATCGCATACTTGCGTGCAGGACGGCAAGGCTCACTTATTCAGGAGATATCCGCCATGACGGCACAATTTGCCGATTTAATGCATGCCTTCGGCAGCGCACTCGGGTTACCCGAACCAGAAAAACTTGCCAACAACACGCCCTTCAGTGTCAATGACGTTGTCTTTTGCTTTCGCAAGCCGCCGTCAGAATCGAACCAGCCACTGATGCTGTTTGTCGATTTCGGCCCCATTCCAAAAGGTAATGAAGCGGCTGTGTATTACCAGCTTTTGCGTGAAAACTATCTGGAATTCCCGACCAAGAATGCCTCGTACTGTGTCTCGTCACGCACCGGCAATGTGGTCTATGCACGTGCCGTTGCCATGGATGCGCTGACCATCGACACCTTGGCTGTCGTTGTCGCAAAACTTGCCGAGCAAGTGCGCTACTGGCGCCTGGATCACGCCGATGGACGCACAAAAATCACGCCGCAGCCAATGCGCCGCCCCGCCTTCGTGCTGCCATTGCAACTCAAGGTCAATGCCTTGTAATTTCCTCTCTTTATCGAAAGTACGCCATGCCCATCGTCAACAACAAAGCCAGCATCAAGGCCCGCAACCTTGTTCAAACTAACGACGACCTGCAAAGACTCGTCGCAAATGTCGCCCGGCATGCTCCCCACGGTTCCGAGCCACCAAAAATTGGCAAGCATCATTCCAACATTCTCGACGAAGCCTATCCCGAAGCGAGCTTCAGTACGGTCTACACCATGGAGGTCTCGCCGGAAGAGCGCGCGCTGGCAGCCAATATGGATATGGCACACGTCCAAAGCAAATTACCACCGCATAACGATTCACACATGCATCCTTGGTCGTACATACAAAAAGGGATCAATCTCGAGGAGATGCTGCTACGCATGGACATGATCCATTGCAAACACAGCGTGTTAATGCCTATCCCGACCAGCATCATTTCGATGCAAGGTGACCGTGTCACCAAAATATGGCCGCCCGGAGACAAGGACACGTTTCGGCATCATTGCGGTCCGAGCTATTACATTCCAGACGCCCACAACCGGCCCGACCTGGAGATGACACCCGAGATTTTGACTGAACTGGAGTCAGCAATCAGTCTTCATGTCGATAGTGAAGTCGATGACTTTACGGCGGATCAGTTCAAGCTACTCGAGCCGAAAGAACAGGACAAACTCGATCCGATGATCACCGGTCTGCATCTGGGAAGCATGTTTGCCGACGTGGCCCTTTTTAAAAAACTGTTACGTCATCCAGGTGTTTTCACCGGTGCAGGAGAACTCACGCTGAACAAGGAAATCGTCGAAAACTTGTATGCCGGCGGCGTCGCGGCGCAGGCATCACTGCATCCGGTCGCCGGCCCCGGCCGCGACGACACCAACATCCTGCCCACCAAACAACTCATGGCGGCACTCGGCGTGGTCGGCATGCCCGCCTGTATCCATTGTGATGTCGGCGACTGGCGCGACCCGCCATCAGCCATCCCCAAAAATATGGAGGCGTTCGATAATTTTCTTTCTGATCCAAGGGTGATTGACACCACCATCATCTGGGCGCACGCCGGGGGATTGGGTCGTTTCGTCAAGCAACCGGACAATCACCTGAAAGCGTTGGGCGAGATGCTCGATACTCACCCTAATCTGGCACTTGATATTTCGTGGAATGAGGTGGCCAAGCAGTTGACCGGAGAAGGATTTGATGACAAAGCGGCAGAAAAACGCACTGAGGAGTGGGCCGCATTTTTGGAAAAGCATTCGGAACGTGTCATGTTCGGGTCTGACACGCTGGCACCAATAAACAATGCAATCTGGACCAGAACTCTGATCACCTACGCAGGTCTGCTTGCGAAGCTGTCCGACGAGGCGCGACTCAACATCCTCGAAAAATCCTACGAAAAATATTACATCGACGCACGCACGAATGTGCGCAGGTTCGAAAATGTTGTCCTGCCCTGTATCGCGGATAAATTAACCGATCCAACCGTACTTCACCTCGATATCAACGCGATCAAAGCCATCCGCGACAGACTCTACGAAGAACTGGATCCAAGCGACCTGAGCTCGGAGCGAAGTATCACCAGTGAGGAAATGGAACTCTCGTTAAATCGCGTAAAAATGCGCGCCAAGTTCACCGGAACCCTCGAAAAATTGATCAAGTCGAGGGAGCAGATCGGCATACAAGAAATCGAGATTGTCCGACTGAGAGAAGAAAATTCTAAATTACAAGCCACTGTGGCAGGCATCACCGCACCCGTAAGAGAGGCACTGACCGGGCAGCCAGCCATCCCGCCAGCGCTGCGCAGACAAGTGGATGTCAGCACCCAGTCCCCGATCCGACATCACCTCGGACCTGCCATCCGCGAGCGGATAGAGCAGCTTCAGAGTGACGCGCGACTAGAGATCACTTTTTTGACCCCTGCAGCTCGAATCGCCACCGAACGGACGCATTCAAGGCGGGCAATAGAAACGAGGGACGCCGAAATACTCAGGCTCTCTGCAAGAAATACTGAACTGCAAGCCAGTCTTGACAACCTCAGACCATCCGCCATGCAAGCCCAACCCGACCAGTACGCCGCTGTCCCGCTCGCCTCCCCGGAGCAGCAGCACGCTCGCACGTTACCGCCACAGCACAGACCACTTGCACCCGGTATCCGGGCACGCATCGCACAGCTCAAGGAAAGCTCTCACAAGGAAAACACTTTTTCGACCGATGCCGATCCGCGCAGATAACGCTGAGTCAACTCAATTGCGTCAGCTCAATTGCGTCAACCCAATTGCGTCAACTCAATTACCCCAGCCGCCACCAAGCGCCTGTATGAGTGCCACCGCCGTAACCTGCCGGTCCGACGCCAGCTGCACCAGCGCACGCCGTGCACTGAATGCGCTGGCTTGCGCAGTGACCACCTCGGTGTAAGCAACCTGCCCGGCACGGTAGCGATTTAATGTCTGCACTTCGGTTTCATCGGCAGCGCGTGAGGCCAGCTCGCGCAATGGCTGCTGCTGCATCAGCACGCGCGTTGACGCCAGCTGGTCTTCGACGCCCTGAAATGCCACCAGAACGGTTTGCCGATAACGCGCAGCGACTTGATCCTGCGCTGCTCGGGCCTGGTTGATCCGCTCGCGCGTGGCACCGGCATCGAACAGCACTTGCGCGGCCGACAGCCCCAGTGACCAGACTGTCGTCGAGGCCGAAAACAGGTCGCTGACGCGGGTCGCACCAGCACCGTAACTGGCGCTCAGGTTCAGGTTCGGATACAGCCCCGATTGCGCAATCCCGATCTGTTCGTTGGCGGCGGCCACCCTGCGTTCAGCGGCGGCAATATCAGGACGACGTTGCAGCAAGGTGGATGGCACGCCGATCGGCACCTGCGGCAGCGTCGCCGTCCACGGTGCGCTCACCAGCGTGAAATTACCCGGCGCTTGGCCGACCAGTACCGCGATGGCGTGTTCAAGCTGGGTGCGCTGGCGCTCCAGTCCCACCAGCTCGGCCTGTGCATTGGCCAGCTGGGTTTGGGCCTGCAGCAAATCAGTCTTCGGTGCGACACCGGCCTCATAACGGTTTTGCGCGATCTCCAGCGAACGCTGATAAGCGGCAATCGTCGACTGCAACAGCGCACTTTGCGCATCAGTCTGACGCAACGAAAAATAATTGATCGCCAGTTCGCCCTGCGCCGAGAGCAAGGCTGAAGCCAGATCGGCCGAGCTCGCTTGCGCACTGGCGCTGGCACTATCGACGCCACGCGAGAGCCGTCCCCAGACATCCGGTTCCCAGCTCGCGCCGATGCTGGCCTGATAGGTGTTACCGGCACCGGCGACTTCTCCGCCGGAACGTCGGCCGCTGCCATCGAGGCTGACAATTGGAAACAGGCCAGCGCGCTGTTCGCGCACCAGCGCACGGGCCTGCGCATACGCGGCAGCCGCCGCTGCGATATTCTGGTTCGACACTTCCACCCGACTTTCCAGCGCATTGAGCCCTGCATCATCGAACAGCGCCCACCAGGTGCCGCGATCAAGTGCATCGGCTGGCACCGCCTGGACCCAGCCCGGCACTTCCTTGTACGCTACCGGCGTGGCCAGTACTGGTTGCTGGTAAGTCGGACCGACTGCGCAACCGCCGGCAGTGGCGACCACTACGGCAAGTACCAGCCAGCGGGAGGGGGGGAGTAAGTGCATGGTCAGTCTCATGGTTGGATCGCCAGCGTCGCCGGGGCGCGGCGATGGCGTAATTTGTCGAGCAGGATATAGACCACCGGCGTGGTCAGCAGCGTCAGCACCTGGCTGGCAAGCAGCCCGCCGATGATGGCGATACCAAGCGGCTGGCGCAGTTCGGCCCCTTCGCCAAAACCGATTGCCAGCGGCAGCGCACCCAGTGCAGCGGCCATGGTCGTCATCAGGATAGGCCGGAAGCGCAACAGGCAGGCTTCGCGAACGGCATCGAACGCTGACAGGTTGCGAGTGCGCTCGGCTTCAAGCGCAAAGTCGATGATCAGGATCGCATTCTTCTTGACGATGCCTAGCAGCAGAAACACGCCGATCAGTGCAATGAGCGAAAACTCCATGTTGAACAGCAGCAGCGCCAGAATCGCGCCCACCCCGGCTGACGGCAGCGTCGACAGCACCGTGATCGGATGGATCAGGCTTTCATACAGGATGCCCAGCACGAGGTAGATCACGATCAGGGCGGCAAGGATCAGCAGCGGTTGCTCGTTCTGCGAATCCTGCGCGGCCCTTGCGCTTCCTTCAAAACTGCCGCGCACGTTGGTCGGCATGCCGATGTCGGCTTCGGCCTGGCGCACTGCATCCTGGCCATCCGCCAGTGCGAAACCCTCGGTCAGGTTGAACGAGACCGTGGTGGCCAGTTCGGCATCCTGATGGCTGATCGAGGTGGCCGTCGACCCTTCCGCAAAACTGGCAATCGCCGACAGCGGCACCATCCGCGTCGACGTGGTGCTGAGCGCCGAACCGGTGGACTGGTCGCGCAAACCGGGATTGCTACCGAGCGCCACAGTGCTGGTCGTGCTGGCGGCCGTCGCGGCCGTGCCAGTCGAGACCAACCCGCGCGCCGGCACGTACACGTCCTTGAGCGCCTGCGGACTGCGCGCAAACTGCGGCGCGATTTCCATCACGACCTTGTACTGGTTGAGCTCGGAATAAATCGTTGCGACCTGGCGCTGGCCGAAACCGTTATACAGCGCGTTCGACACATCGCGCGAAGTCAGGCCGAGCCTGGAGGCGGTGTCATGGTCGATCTTGACATAGGTTTCGACACCGTTTTCTTCCTGATCGGTATCGACGTCGATCAGGGCCGGTTGCAGCTTCATCGCTTCGCCCAGCCGGGCCGCCCAGACTTTCAGGTCAACCAGGTTGTCGCTCTTGAGGGTGTACTGGTAGGTCGAATTCGACGACCGGCCGCCCATCCGGAAATCCTGCACCGGGTTGAGGTACAGGCTCACGCCGGTGATCTTGACCAGTTGCGGGCGCAGCCGTGCAATGACGGCCTGACCACCGTCCGTGCGTTCACCGACCGGTTTCAGATTGACGAATAAAAACCCGCCACCGGCACGACTGCCGCCGGTGAATCCGACCACCGTCGCGACTGCCGGATCACGCTGGATCACGGCCACCAGTTCGCGCAATTTGCTCTTCATCGCCGTCGGTGAAATGCTCTGATCGGCACGCAGACCGCCGTTGAGCTGGCCGGTATCCTGCTGCGGAAAAAATCCCTTCGGCGCGACAATGAACAGGTACACATTCAGCCCGATCGCTCCTACCAGAATCAGCATCACCAGCGCCGGCGCATGCAAGGCCCAGTCGAGACTGTGCTCGTACATCTTGTGGATGCGGTTGAAGCCACTCTCGAAACCGCGTGCCAGACGACCTGGTTTGCGCGCCGGATCATGCGGGCGCAGCAGCCACGCGCACATCATCGGCGTCGTGGTCAGCGAAATGACCAGCGAGATCATCACGGCGGCCGACAGCGTCACTGCAAATTCTCGGAACAGGCGACCGACCTGCCCGCCCATGAACAGCAGCGGAATGAACACCGCCACCAGTGACACGCTAATCGACAGCACCGTGAAGCCGACCTCGCGCGCACCCAGCAGCGCGGCAGACATCCGGTCCATGCCGTCCTCGATGTGACGTGCGGTATTTTCGAGCACGACGATGGCATCATCGACGACAAAACCCGTCGCCACCGTCAACGCCATCAGACTCAGGTTGTTCAGTGAAAATCCGAGCAGGTACATCACGCCAAAGGTACCCAGCAATGACACGACGGTGGCCACTGCCGGGATGACCGTGGCGCGCACATTGCGCAGGAACGCGCTGACCACCAGCACCACCAGCGCAATCGAAATGAGCAGCGTGACTTCGATTTCATGCAGCGAGGCGCGAATTGAATTGGTGCTGTCGGAGGCGATCTGCATGTCCACGTCCGGCGGCAATTGGGCCTGCAGTTCCGGCAGCAGATCGCGAATGCCATCGACGGTTTCGATGACGTTGGCCCCCGGCTGCTTGCGCAACAGCACAACGATCGCCGGCTTGCCATTGAACAGACCCAGCGTATTGGTGTTCTCGACGCCGTCGACGACCTCGGCGACATCATCAAGCCGGATCGCCGCATTGCTGCGCCAGCCCACGACCAGCGAACGATAGTCGGCCGCCGTGCGGCCACCGCCCGGCGTATAAATCTGCAAGCGCCGGTCATCGCCCTCGATGGTGCCCTTCGGACGATTGGCGGTACTGGCCTGGATCGCGGCGCGCACGTCTTCCATGCTGACGCCGTATTTGTTGAGCGCATACGGCAGCAGTTCGACACGCACCGCTGGTAGCGAACCACCACCGAGTTCCACTTCGCCAATGCCCTGCACTTGCGCCAGCTTTTGCTGCACCAGGTTCGAGACCGTGTCATAGATCTGGCCCGGCGTGAGCGTCGGCGACGTCAGCGCAAGAATCATGATGGGCGCGTCGGCCGGATTGGCCTTGCGGTAGGTCGGGTTGTTGCGCAGCGTTGCCGGCAAATCGACGCGCGAGGCACTGATCGCGGCTTGCACTTCGCGCGCAGCCGAGTCGATCTTGCGGTTGAGGTCGAACTGCAAATTGATGCGGGTCGATCCGGTACTGCTGCGCGAGGTCATTTCGTTGACCCCGGCGATGACGCCGAGGCGACGTTCCAGCGGCGTTGCGACGCTCGACGCCATGGTTTCCGGACTGGCTCCCGGCAGCGAAGCACTCACTGAAATGTTCGGAAAATCCACCTGCGGCAGCGGTGCCACCGGCAGCACGAAGAACGCGCCTATGCCGGCCAGCGCAATGCCGATCGTCAGCAGGACGGTCGCGACGGGACGCCGGACAAAAGGTGCCGACAGATTCACGCGGGCTCCGCCTTGCGATGGCGTCCGGACAGCCGCTGTGACAAGCGATCAAAGCCAAGATAAATCACCGGCGTCGTGAACAGCGTCAGCACCTGGCTGACAATGAGTCCGCCAAAAATCGCCAGTCCGAGCGGACGGCGCAGCTCGGCACCGTCGCCCCAGCCCAGCATCAACGGCACGGCCGCGAACAGCGCCGCGAGCGTCGTCATCAGGATAGGCCGGAAGCGCAGCAGCGCCGCCTGATGAATCGCCTGTTGCGCGGTCATGCCCTGATGACGCTCGGCCTCGATGGCAAAGTCGATCATCATGATGGCGTTTTTCTTGACGATGCCGATCAGCAGGATGATACCGATGATGCCGATCACGCCCAGTCCGGCGCCACTGATCATCAGTGCCAGCAGCGCACCGACACCGGCCGACGGCAGCGTCGACAGAATCGTCAGCGGATGGATATAGCTTTCGTACAGCACGCCCAGCACGATGTAGACACACACCAGCGCGGCCAGGATCAGCCACAGCTGACTGCTCAACGAAGACTGATAGGCACCGGCCGCACCGAGAAAAGTCATCGTCACCGAGGCCGGCAACTTGATATCGATTGCGGCTTGCCGGATCACGTCCACCGACTTGCCCAACGAAACGCCGGGCGCAGTATCGAAACCCAGCGTGGTGGCCGGGAACTGCGCGACGTGCGTGATCTGCAGCGGTGACTGGCGCTCGGTGATCGTCGCAATCGCTGATAGCGGTGTCGGTTTGCCGGAACCTGTGCGCAACTGCAAGTTGCCCAACTCTGCCGGTGTGGACAGCGTGTCGGGACGGGCTTCGAGGATCACGCGGTACTGGTTGGTCTCGGTAAAAATGGTCGAGACGATGCGCTGACCGAAAGCGCTGTAGAGCGCATCGTCGATCGCCGCTGCGCTGATTGAGAGCCGCGCCGCACTGTCGCGGTCAATGTCGATGTAGACCGCCAGACCGGTCGCGTCGGCATCCGACACCACGTTTTGCAGCGCTGGCTGGCGCTTGAGTTGCGCGGTCAGCTTGGCAGCCCATTCGACGACGCTGGCCGTATCGGCTGCTTCCAGCGAGACGCGATACTGGGTTGGTCCGGTTTCGGCATCGATGGTCAGGTCTTGGGTTGGCTGCAGATAAATCGTCACGCCGGCGACCTTGCCGACACGCTCGCGCAAGCGCGTCATCGTATCGGCCTGCGATCCGGAACGGTCGCGCTTGAGATTGATCAGCATGCTGCCGGTGTGCAGCATCGTGTTGCGCGCCGCATCGACACCGACCAGCGAACTGAGGCTCTCGACATCGGGGTCTTCGAGAATCGCCGCCGCTGCTTCCTGCTGCAATTGCGCCATGCGCGTGTACGACACCGTTTGTGCGGCTTCGATGCGGGCTTGCAGCTGGCCGGTGTCCTGGGTCGGAAACAGCCCCTTCGGAATCACCAGATACAGCGCCACCGTCAGCGCCAGCGTTGCACCGGCCACCAGCAGCGTCAGGCTCTGGTGCACCAGCACCCAGCTCAAACCACGGTCGTAGCGCGCCATCACGTCATCGGAAAAGCGCTGCATGCGTCCGGGTGGCGCATCGCTTTTGACTTGCGGCTTGAGCCAGCGCGCCGACATCATCGGCACCAGCGTCAGCGACACGACGGCCGAAATCAGGATCGTGATCGACAGCGTGACCGCGAATTCGCGGAACAACCGTCCCACCACATCGCCCATGAACAGCAGCGGAATGAGCACCGCGATGAGCGACACCGTCAGCGAAATAATCGTGAAGCCGATCTGCGCCGCGCCCTTCAGTGCAGCGGCCATCGCGCTCTCGCCTTCTTCGAGATAGCGCGCAATATTCTCGATCATCACGATCGCATCGTCGACCACAAAACCGGTCGCAATGGTCAGCGCCATCAGGCTCAGATTGTTCAGGCTGTAACCAAGCAAGTACATCGCACCGCAACTGCCGATCAATGAAATCGGCACGGCCAGGCTGGCAATGATGGTCGCGCGCCAGTCGCGCAGGAAAGCAAAAATCACCAGCACCACCAGCAAGACAGCCAGCAGCAATTCGGTCTGGACATGCTCGACCGACGAGCGGATACCCGTGGTGCGGTCGCTCAGGACCGACACTTTCAGCGCCACCGGCAAACCGGCTTGCAGTTCGGGCAGACGCTTCTTGATCGCATCGACGGTCGCGATCACGTTGGCTCCGGGCTGGCGCTGGACATTGAGAATGATGGCCGGATGCAGGCCGGACCAGGCACCGAGCTTGACGTTCTCGGCGCTGTTGACGACCTGGGCGACATTCGTCAGGCGAACCGGCGCGCCATTCTTGTAGGCCACGATCAGGTTGCGATAATCGTCGGCGGCCAGCAACTGGTCGTTGGCGTTGATCGTGTAGGAGCGTGCTGGCCCGTCGAAACTGCCCTTCGCGCTGTTGGCGTTGGCCGCAGCAATCGCGGTACGCAGGGTATCGAGACCGAGGCCGTACGATGCCAGCGCAGCGGTATCGGCCTGAATCCGCACCGCCGGACGCTGACCACCGGCCAGCGAGACCAGTCCGACGCCATCGACCTGGCTGATCTTCAGCGCCAGCCGGGTATTGACGAGGTTCTGGACTTCGGTCAGCGGCAGCGTGTCCGACGTAATCGCCAGCGTCAATACCGGCGCGTCAGCCGGATTGACTTTGGCGTAAACCGGCGGTGCCGGCAAGTCGGCAGGCAGCAATGAACCGCCTGCGTTGATGGCGGCCTGGACTTCCTGCTCGGCGACATCGAGCGTCTGGCCGAGGCCGAATTGCAGCGTGATGATCGACACGCCGGCCGCGCTGGTCGAGCTCATCCGCTCCAGCCCGGACATCTGGCCGAACTGGCGTTCCAGCGGCGCGGTCACGGTCTGCCCCATGACTTCCGGACTGCCGCCCGGGTACAGCGTCTGCACCTGGATGGTCGGAAAATCGACTTGCGGCAAAGCCGACAGGGGCAGGAATTTGAAGCCGACAATACCGGTCAGCACGATGGCGACCATCAGCAGCGCAGTCGCTACCGGTCGCTCGATGAAGGGACGTGACGGATTCATGCAGCAGCTTTCCTGATCATGGTGCAGCAGCGGGTTGCGGACGACGGCGACGCTCGCCGGCCGGAACCGGTTTGCCGTCGGCACCGAGCGCAGCGGCCTTGCCCTCACCGGCGGCACCGCCAGCACCATTGCGCCTGCCCTTACCGCCTGGCTTGTCACCTGGCAGCGACACGGCAGCCCCATCACTGAGACGGTCGCCGCCTTCGGTGATGACGCGCTCGCCGAGCTTCAGGCCAGTGGTGATTTCAACCTTGGCGACGTCCGCCTGACCGCGCGAGACCAACCGCATGCCAGCCGTGCGGTCGCTGTTGAGGACGTACACGAAGTCGCCCTTGCTGCCATGGCGCAGCGCCGTCACCGGGATCGTTACCGCACCGGTAATGGTGCGCAACTCCAGACGCACATTGACAAACTGGTTCGGGAACAGCGTCATTTTGTCATTGGCAAACCGCGCCTTGGCCTTGACGGTGCCGGTCTGTACATCAATCAGATTATCGAGCGTCGAGAAGCGCCCGGTCCCCAGCAGGGTCACGCGGGTTCGATCGAACGCCGTTACCGCCAGCTCGGACTTCCCGGACGAACGCTCCAGCACGTTGGCGACCTGATCCTGCGGCACCGCAAACTGCACATCAATCGGCGTGACCTGCGTGATCACAACGATGCCGGCTGCGTCGCCGACATTGACGACATTGCCGGCATCGACAACACGCAAGCCAACCCGTCCGGCGATCGGCGCGGTGATCTTGCTGTAACCGAGATTGAGCCTGGCGGTACCTTCGGCGGCACGATCCGACAGCACCGTGCCCTCGAGCTGCTTGACCAGTGCTTGCTGCGTATCGACTTCCTGACGTGCAATTGAATCTTGCGCAAGCAATGTCTGGAAGCGCGCCAGCGTCACTTTGGCACTGGCCAGCTGCGCTTCATCGCGCTGGCGTTGGCCCGATGTCTGCATCAGCGCCATCTCGTACTGACGCGGATCAATGGTCGCCAGCACTTGCCCTGCGCGCACCATGTCGCCTTCGCGAAACAGAATCTGCTGCAGCACGCCTCCGACCTGGGGCCGCACCGTCACCATCGCAGCAGGCATGACCGTACCGAGAGCATCGACCACCACCGGCATGTCCGCCGCCGTCGCCGTGGCCACGCCGACCGTCGTGCTAGGCCGCCCGACACGTCCGCCGGGACCCGGCCCTGCCGGTTCACGATGCGTCAGGTACCACGCCACACCACCCACGGCGGCCACGGCCAGCAATGCAATCAGGCTACCGATCAGCACGGAACGGCGGCCAGGTTTTTTACGGGCAGCCGGAGGCAGCGTTGCAGGTGTATCCATTATTTTTTCCTTGATGACCGGATGGTGCCGGCGAAATTTTGTAGCCGAATGATCGCATGCGGTGCCCATGCCTGCCGCATGTTGCTTCAAACGAACATCAAAATACCGGAAGGCACTCTGACCGCCGACAAACAAGGCGACTTCTTACAGCCAGGCGGAGGAAGACACAGAGCCGCAATACGACAGATACATGCCTCGCCTCGATCAACTTCTCCTCGCGCGCCTTGGTCGTCCTTGTTTCGACGTCGATCAGGTTAATCAATCAGTCCGGCTGCGGAGATGCAGATCCGTGATGCAGGGCTGCACCAATAGCAGTACCGACCATCGTGACAACGGTATTACTGGCATTGATCAGCTTGCCCATCAACAGCATGCCGTGAATCTGGTCGTTCAAATGCAGCGACGTCACGCGCACGCCGTCGTCTTCCAGCCGTTTTGCATAGGCCAAACCCTCGTCGCACAATGGGTCGTGCGCGACCGTCACCACCAGCGCCGGTGGGGTATCGGCCAGGCTGGCAGCCAGCAAGGGCGAAGCGCGCCAGTCGGTGCGATCGGCCGGGTCCGGCGTGTAGTGGTCGATAAAATAATGCATCGTGGCCGCAGTCAGGAGCATGCCCGACGTGACGCGCTGGTAGGACTGGCTGGCAGCAGTGAGGTCGACCACCGGATAAATCAGCGACTGGAACATCGTGCGCGGCGCGGTGCCATCGCGCCCCATCAACGCCAGCACCGCAGCCAGATTGCCACCCGCACTGTCACCACCGACTGCGAGGCGATCCCGAGCAATCGACAGCGTATCGGCGTTGGCAGCTATCCATTGCAGCGCCGTCAGCGAATCATCCAGCGCCGCCGGAAAACGGTGCTCGGGTGCCAGTCGGTAATCGACTGCCACGACGCAAATGCCCGCCACATTGGCCAGTCGCCGACACAAGCGGTCATGACTCTCGAGGTCGCCAATGACCCAGCCGCCACCGTGCAGAAACAGCAGACACGGCAACACCGCACTGGCATCGGTACCGATACCGCGAACTACCCGCAGCACCAGCCCATCGGGCAGCGTGATATCGCGCACCATCGCCACCTCTTCGGCGGGCAACTGCATCAGGTCGCGATTGCCGGTGTAAGCAATCCGGGCCGCTTCCGGAGTCATGGCTTCAAACGGCAAACGACCGGTCTGGCGTGCCATGTCAAGCAGGTTGATGACTTGCGGATCGAGGGTCGGCATGATGAATGTCCTTATAAGTATAAAAAATCTATGTCGGATTAAGAATTCTGCATGGTCGGAGTATGCGCTGAAGCAAAAGGCGCTGTTCCAAAATAGTAAGCGCATGGTGCTGCGGTTGCACTGACCGGCGTGAATGGGAGGCGGTCCTCCGCACCAGACAACCACGGCACGGGTGCACGTGTGTATTGACTCTATGTTCGAGAACCGACCTGATCGCGTAGGGTGCATTTTGGCTGGTCCGTATTGAGGCAGCGCATTACGATCGCCGACCTGCCAGCCATATCCACCCCATTTACCGCCCTTCACACCCCATACCCGCCCCATCAACATGGTTGACTATTTTAGTCAGGTATCGTACTGTGAATTCCCGACAGATTTTGTCGGGTATTCACAATGACTCCAAAGGAGAACACGATGAGCATTTCTCTATCAACAACTGCTGAAACAAAAATCCGTGCACAGATGCAAAAAAACGGAAAAGGGTTTGGCGTTCGATTAGGCGTCAAGACGGTTGGTTGCTCCGGCCTCACCTACACCCTTGACTATGTCGATGGCGTGAAAGAAGGCGAGAAATTATTCGATGCAGGCGCAGTCAATATCGTCGTCGACGCTGCCACCCTGCCGATGGTCGATGGCGCGCATATCGACTTCGTCAGGCAAGGTCTGAGCGACGTGCTGAAAATCACGAACCCGAATGCAGAGAGCGAATGCGGTTGCGGCGAGAGCTTCAACCTGAAGAAAACCAGCGCGGCCGCCTGAACGTGACCGCACAGCAGTAATGGCCATTGCAGGGAATCTTCTTCCTGTTGCGGTCATGCCGGGCACACGTCTTGGTGTTTCCGGCCCAAGAACAGCGAGGGCTATTACCCATGAGTGCAGTACTTCAACAACTGGTCAATCGACCCTATCCCCACGGATTTGTCTCCGACATTGAGTCGGACGTTGCGCCACAAGGGCTGAGCGAAGACACTATTCGCCTGATTTCAGCAAAGAAAAAAGAACCGGAATGGTTGCTCGCTTTCCGGCTGGAGGCGTACCAGAAATGGCTCACGATGACCGAGCCGCAGTGGCAGAACGTCCACCATCCGAAAATCGATTTCCAGGCCATCAGCTACTACTCGGCACCGAAAACCAAACCCAAGCTCAACAGCATGGACGAAGTCGATCCGGAATTGCTGCGCACTTTTGAAAAACTCGGTGTCCCGCTGCACGAGCGCATGGCGCTAGCCGGCGTCGCTGTGGACGTGATTTTCGATAGCGTGTCCGTGGCAACCACCTACAAGGCCAAGCTGGCTGAAGCGGGCGTGATTTTTTGCTCGATGTCGGAAGCGGTGCTGGAACATCCCGAACTGGTCAAAAAATATCTGGGCACTGTGGTGCCGACCGGCGACAACTTTTACGCTGCGCTCAATTCGGCTGTGTTCACCGATGGCTCGTTTTGCTATATACCGAAGGGCGTCAAATGCCCGATGGATCTGTCGACTTATTTCCGTATCAATACCGAAGAGTCCGGCCAGTTCGAGCGCACGCTGATCGTGGCCGAAGAAGGCGCGTCCGTGGTCTATCTGGAAGGCTGCACCGCGCCGGCATTCAGCAGCAACCAGTTGCATGCGGCAGTGGTCGAACTGGTGGCGCTCGACAATGCCGACATCAAGTATTCGACCGTTCAGAACTGGTATGCCGGCGATGAAAACGGCGTCGGCGGCATCTACAATTTCGTCACCAAACGGGCGTTGGCCAAAGGGGTCAACTCGCGGATTTCGTGGACGCAGGTCGAGACCGGCGCAGCGATTACCTGGAAATATCCATCGGTCATCCTGCAAGGCGATAACGCCATCGGCGAGTTTTATTCGGTGGCCGTGACCAACCACTACCAGCAGGCCGATACCGGTACCAAGATGGTCCACATCGGCAAGAACACGCGCAGCACGATTGTCAGCAAGGGTATCTCTGCCGGCAAATCCAGCAACAGCTATCGCGGCCTGGTAAAAATCACGCCGGGTGCCACGGGTGCCCGTAATTATTCACAGTGCGACTCAATGCTGATTGGCGAAGAATGCAGCGCCAATACGTTTCCGTATATTCAGGTGCGCAATCCGTCGGCACAGGTCGAGCATGAAGCATCGACCTCGAAGATCGGCGAAGACCAGCTGTTTTATTTTGCCCAGCGCGGCATTGATGCAGAGGCTGCGGTGTCGATGATCATCAACGGTTTCTGCAAGGACGTATTTCAACAATTACCTCTGGAGTTCGCGGTCGAAGCAACCAACCTGCTGAGCTTCAAACTGGAAGGGAGCATCGGATGATGAACAACGACAGCAAGATCCTGCTGGAAGTACGCGGCCTGTGCGCCAGCGTGAACGGCACACCAATCCTGAAGGACCTCGATTTCACGGTGCGTAGCGGCGAAGTGCACGCGATCATGGGACAGAACGGCTCCGGCAAAAGTACCTTCGCCAAAGTGCTGGCCGGCCATCCGGCCTACGAGGTCACCGGCGGCTCGGTGCTGCTCGAAGGGCAAGACCTGTTTGCCCTCACCCCCGAGCAACGGGCGCGCTCCGGCCTGTTCCTCGCGTTCCAGTATCCGATCGAAATCCCGGGCGTGATCAATAGCCAGTTTTTGCGCCTGACCTACAACACGGTGCAAAAGGAACGCGGCAACGACGAACTGGACCCGCTCGAGTTCGACGACTTCGTGCGCGACAAAATGCAGTTGCTGGAAATGAGTCCCGACTTCCTTGACCGCAGTGTCAATGACGGTTTTTCCGGTGGTGAAAAAAAGCGCAACGAGATCCTGCAAATGGCGCTGCTCGAACCGAGCATGGCGATCCTTGACGAGACCGATTCCGGCCTCGATATCGATGCGCTGCGCATCGTCGCGCACGGCATCAACCAGCTCTCGACGCCCGACAATGCGATTGTCATGGTGACCCACTATCAGCGCCTGCTGAACTACATCGTGCCGGATTTCGTGCATGTGATGGATCACGGTCGCATCATCAAGACCGGCGGAAAAGACCTGGCGCTCCAACTCGAACAGCGCGGTTACGAATGGGTCAGCGAGGAATATGAGGCAACACAAAAGGTGACGGCATGAACGACCAATCTGTTCTGACCCGAAGTCCGTTCGATACGCCCGAAACACTCGTGCCAGGCAAACAGGCGTGGCTGTCGGCATTGCACGCGCGCGCCAGCGACCGTGCTGCGATCCTGAACCGGCCCACCCCGCGTGACGAGGAATGGCGTTTTACCGATCTGTCGCCGTTTGCGCAGACCACGTTTGTCCCTGCACCTGGGACGCCGTCAAGACAGCTCGTTCCCGCTGACATCACCGGCTTTACGGTCGAGGAAGCGCAGACGCGTCTGGTCTTTGTCGATGGCATTTACGCACCCGCACTCTCAGTGCAGCAGGATGACAAAAGCATCGTCATCACCGACATGCAGGGCGCGCGTGCACAGCACGCGCACACCATCGAGGCGCACCTCGGCCACCATGCCAGCATCGATAGCGCCTATTTCGCGGCGCAAAATACGGCCTCCATCGAGAACGCTGCCGTGGTGATCGTTGCTCGCGATAGCGCGATCACGGCGCCGGTTCATCTGCTGTTCATCGCCACACAAAAAGATGTGCGCAGCTTTCCGCGCTGCCTGGTGGTTGCCGAGGCAGGCAGCAGCGTGACGGTGATCGAAGACTATGTGGTGATGAACCAGCCTGGTGGTCAGGAAGAAGCCCATCTCGCCACGCATTTCACCAATACCGTCACTGAAATCGTGCTGGCGGATTCGGCACGGGTCGACCACATTCGCCTGCAGCGGGAAGGCACCCGGGGCTTGCACATCGGCCTGTGTGCGGTCTCGCTCGGCCGCGCCAGTCATTACAACTCGGTGAGCATCGCGATGGGCGCGCGGATGTCGCGGCTCAACCTCGAGGTGGTGCATCACGGCGAAGGCGCGACCTGCACGCTCGACGGACTGGCCCTGATCGGCAGCCGCCAACTGGCCGACACCCATACGCTGGTCGATCATGCCAAAGCGCACGGCAACAGTGTCCAGCTGCATAAATGCATTGTCGCCGACAGCGCGCATGCGGTTTTCAATGGCAAGGTAATCGTCCGCACCGGCGCGCAAAAAATTGATGCGCGCCAATCGAACCGCAACTTGCTGTTGTCGGCCAAGGCGCATGTCGACACCAAACCGCAACTCGAAATTTTTGCCTCCGATGTCAAATGCACGCATGGCGCGACCGTCGGCCAGCTCGATGCCGACGAAGTGTTTTATCTGCAAAGTCGCGGGCTGAGCGAGGCGGCTGCACGCAACTTGCTGACCTATGCGTTCGGCGCAGAAATCATCGAGCGCATCCCGATCGCATCCGTGAAACGGCAGCTGGTGCAGAAGGTACTCGAACAGACGACAGGCACACGATGAAACACGACCAGACCCAGTTCGACGCGCTTGATGTGGCGCGCATCCGTGCCGATTTCCCCATCCTTGGACTGCAAGTGAACGGGCATCGGCTGGTCTATCTGGACAACGCAGCATCAAGCCAGATGCCGCAGCCGGTGATCGACCGGATGGTGCGCTATCACACCACGCAGCACGCCAACATCCACCGTGCGGTGCATGCGTTGTCCGAGATCGCGACCAACGAATACGAAGCGGCGCGACGCACGCTGCAGCATTTCATCCATGCCCGCGAAGACCGTGAAGTGATCTTCACCAGCGGCACCACCGATGCGATCAACCTCGTCATGCATGGCTACGGCCGCCAGTTCATCGGCCCCGGCGACGAAATTATTCTGACCACGCTGGAGCACCATGCCAACATCGTGCCGTGGCAAATGCTGGCACAGGAAAAGGGCGCGATCATCCGTGTCGCACCGATCAATGACGCCGGCGAAGTGCAGATCGACGCGTATCGGCAGCTGTTCAATGCGCGCACAAAATTTGTCGGCCTCACGCAGGTCTCGAACGCGCTGGGCACCATCAACCCGGTCAAGGAAATGGTCGGGATTGCGCATGAACATGGCGTGCCGGTATTGGTCGACGGCGCGCAGGCGGTGCCGCACATGGCGGTCGATGTGCAGGATCTTGATTGTGATTTTTATGCGTTCTCGGGCCACAAATTATGCGGTCCGACCGGCATCGGCATCCTGTACGGCAAGGCCGCCTTGCTGGAAAAAATGCAGCCGTTCAAGGGCGGTGGCGACATGATCCTGTCGGTCACGTTCGAGAAGACGACCTACAACGTGATCCCGCATAAATTCGAGGCCGGCACGCCACCGATTGCAGCCGCCATCGGCATGGCCGCCGCCGTCGATTACCTGTCGGCCATCGGCATGGCGGCCATCAGCCAGCAGGAACAGGCGCTGCTCGATTACGCCACCAGTCAACTGCAAACACTGCCGAGCGTGCGCATCATCGGCACGGCCCCGCACAAGGCAGCCGTGCTGTCATTCGTTATCGATGGCGTGCATCCGCATGACATCGGCACCTTGCTCAACGAGGACGGCATTGCGGTACGCACTGGCCATCATTGCGCGCAACCGGTAATGCAGCGTCTGGGTCTGCCGGCGACATCACGCGCCTCGTTCGCGTTCTATAACACCATGGCAGAAGTCGATGCCCTGATCGCCGGCATACGGGCCGTGCAGAAAGTGTTTTTGTAATGGCCAATCCGAGAGCGCTCTACCAGGAAATGATCCTCGAGCACAACCGCAAGCCGCGCAATTTTGGCGCGCTTGCGCACGCTACGCACCATGCAGCCGGACACAATCCGCTGTGCGGCGACCATATTGATATCAGCCTGGTGATGCAAGGCACAGTGATCGAGCAAGTCGGATTTGTTGGCGAGGCGTGCGCGATCTGCAAGTCGTCGGCGTCGATGATGACGGTTGCCGTCAAAGGCAAATCCCAGGCCGATGCCGAAATGCTGATCGGTGAATTTGTCGCCATGACGACCGGCAAGCTCGACATGCACAGCGCGCACCATCTGGGTCACCTGAAAGTGTTTGCCGGCATTGCTGATCTGCCGGTCCGCGTCAAATGCGCGGTCCTGCCGTGGCACACCTTGCATGCGGCATTCCATGCGATCGAGAGTTCGTCGACGGAAGCCGAACAGGACCCGATGCACGTCATGACTGGTGACGCGTGATGGAATCCATCCTCTTTTTTGAAGGGAAAGATCATGCCAAAAATTGCTGAAATCGACGACACACCGAATCCGAACGCCGTCAAGTTCACGCTGCACGAACCGTTGAGCTGGGGTATCTCGCATTCGTATGACACGGCAGAACAAGCCAGCAATGACCCGCTGGCAACCGCGCTGTTCGCGCTAGACCATGTGACCAATGTGTTTTATACCGACCGCTGGCTGACCGTCACGCAGGATGGCGAAGCCGACTGGCCGGCGCTGGTGCGCCTGATTGCGGTACCGTTGCGCGCCGCGCCTGCTGCGGCCGCGCAATCGGAACAACTGGTCTCGGCGGCCCGGCTTGCCGTCCATGAAATGAGCGAGGACGAACAAGACCGTTTTGCCCGCATCAACGATTTGCTGGACCTGCAGATCCGACCGGCGCTGCAAGCCGATGGCGGTGACCTGCATGTGCTGGGCTTGTCAGGCGATGCGTTGAGCATCCACTACCAGGGCGCCTGCGGCACCTGCCCGAGTGCCATCGGCGGCACGCTCGCCAGTATCGAAAACCTGCTGCGCTCGATTGAGCCCAATATTGCGGTGCAGGCCGTTTAATGTTCATTGAGGAGAGCACCGCCATGGAAATGGAAACCATCACCTTCAGGAATGTCGTCTCGATCCTGCCGCCAGCGCCCGTCGGCGACCGGCCCGATCAGCAGCGCGGCTCCCTCAAGACCAAGCGCGACGCGATACTGCCTTCCGCAAAACTGCCGAAGCCGAACTGGATTCGGGTCAAGGTCGCTTCCTCGGGACGCTTCAATGACACCAAGGACATCGTCCATGCCAATGGGCTGGTGACCGTGTGCGAAGAAGCGGCCTGCCCGAACATCGGCGAATGCTGGAGCAAAGGCACGGCCACCTTCATGATCATGGGTGACAAATGCACGCGCCGCTGCCGCTTCTGCAATGTCAGTACCGGCCGGCCCGATGCACTCGATGCCGACGAACCGGCCCGACTGGCTCGCACCATCGCGCTGATGAAGCTCAGTTACGTCGTCATCACCTCGGTCGATCGCGATGATTTGCCCGATGGCGGTGCCAGCCATTTTGTCGAATGCATCCGCAAGATCCGTGCTGCCGCACCGGCTACCCGCATCGAAATCCTGACGCCGGATTTTGGTGGCCGCCTTGAACTCGCGCTCAGCATCCTCGGCACTGCGCCGCCGGATGTACTGAACCACAATATCGAAACTGTGCCGCGGCTGTACAAGGAAGCGCGTCCCGGTGCTGACTTCCAGAACTCGCTGAACCTGCTCAAGAACTTCAAGGCCATGCATCCGGAGGTCCCGACCAAGTCCGGCCTGATGGTCGGCCTGGGCGAAACTGATGACGAAATCCTGCACGTCTTGCGTGAGCTACGCGCACACGGCGTGAACATGCTGACCATCGGCCAGTATCTGCAACCGTCCGGCGGTCATCTGGCGGTGCAACGTTATGTGCATCCGGATGGCTTCCGGATGTATGAAGAAGAAGCCAGCAAAATGGGCTTTGCCAATGTTGCGTCGGGGCCGATGGTGCGCAGTTCGTATCATGCGGACCTGCAGGCAGCAGGGCTGGTCTGATCTTCCGTGTTCCAGCATACCCAGTACCGTTTTTATTTGATTGTCGTACCTACCCGGAGTCCACCATGAATGCTGTTACAGAAATGCCCGCCCCCATCCTGTTCACCGACAACGCCGCTGCCAAGGTCGCCCAGTTGATCGAAGAAGAAGGCAATCCCGAACTGAAGCTGCGCGTGTTTGTACAGGGCGGCGGCTGTTCCGGTTTCCAGTACGGCTTCACGTTTGACGAAGTCGCCAACGAAGACGACACGACCATGGAAAAAAACGGCGTGCACTTGCTGATCGATTCGATGAGCTACCAGTATCTGGTCGGCGCAGAAATCGATTACAAGGATGATCTGGAAGGCGCGCAGTTCGTCATCAAGAATCCGGGGGCGACCTCGACCTGCGGTTGCGGTTCGTCGTTTTCGGCGTAATCGTTTTCGGATTCATGAGCGGACCGGACCGCCGATAAATCGTAGGGTGCAATAACCGAAGGGCATTGCACCTGCTACAAGGACGAGTGCCAAGAGCAGTTCATCGCGGATCACAAAGCGTATCAGTGACTGCAAACAGTACATGCGGTGCAAT
>NZ_JASJWR010000039.1:0-37174 GCF_035019065.1 Actimicrobium sp. CCI2.3
GGCTGCCCTTCGGGTTCCCAAAAACGGTAGTCAGTCAAGGGGAGGGTCGCAAACTCGCTTCGCTCAGACATGCGCCCTTCTTATCCCTTGCCTGACTACCGTTTTTGGCAGCTGCTTCAATGCGGAACAGGTCAACTGCCACTGCCACTTCAACACCAACACCAACACCAACACCAAGGGACCAGCTCCGGTTCGTTTTTCCTGCGGTCACAAACCCCGATCGGTAGCAACCAGGGTCAGTGTTTTTTTCGCGGGCTTTATCGCGAAAATTACACTGACCCTGCTTGCGGATTCAGAGTGCTTGCCATCCAATTTCCGCGTTGCGGTTGTTTGGATGGGTGCGGTTCCGCCATGACCAGGCATTTGCCGTTTCAGCTACCGCAAACAGCGCATTGCACCGAATGCACTGACTGCGTTAGCGGAGCCTATCCATGTCCCGTGTTACGCAAACGCGGAGCGGTGCAAAAAATAAGCGCCTGCGTTGCGCGTGGTGCAATGCCCTTCGGTTATTGCACCCTACGATTTGCCGGGCGACTTCGCCGATCACTCCCGCCGCTGATAAGACAATCGCAAAAACACCAGCGCGAGCACTGAAAAAATCCAGTAGTCCACCGGCGCGCCCATGGCCCAGTGCTTGTGCCAGGTGACGTTGACCGGATCGAATCGGGCCAGGCCAAAGGCCGGGTTGAGGACGAACCAGAGGAAGTCTTCGCTGATCCAGAACAGCATGACGCACGCCGCCACGCGTGCTTCGGCGCGCCAGGACCAGTGGGCGACGAACAGGAGCGGGAAGTGGAAGAACAGGATGATGAACGGGAATACCCAGGCGTGATAGCCGGTCATGGCCCGTCCGCCCCAGAACAGATCCAGCAGCCAGTGGTGTTCGATACGCCAGGTTGGCAAGTTGATGCCCCAGCCGGCGCCCCCTTCGATCTGGATTTCGGTTTGGGCAAAAAATAGTGCCAGCAGGAACACCCAGAGAACGGTCAGAACAATGTGCAGCGGACGGCTGGTCAGGTGGGTCAGGCGGGTGATGCGGCTCATTGGACTTGTTCCAGTACGGTGTGGAGGACAGCGCGGGCGGCGTCGGGACGACCGAGCGCGCGTGCCTTGGCGGCCATGTCGGCCAGTTTGTCGGGATGGGTCATCAAATAATCAATCCGGTAATCCAGCGTCACCGCATCGATGGCTTTCAATGCGACGCCCTGTTCCAGCAGGAAGTCGGCATTGCGTTCTTCCTGTCCGGGGATCGGGGCATTGACGATCATCGGCAAGCCCATCGCCAGGCATTCCGAGGTAGTCAGTCCGCCAGGTTTGGTGATGGCCAGATCAGCGCAGGCCATCAACAGTTCAACGTTATCGGTGTAGCCCAGTGCCAGCAGCCGCTGCGGATAATGGATGGCCAATGCCTGCAACGCCTGCAAGGCCGGCAGGTTTTTGCCAGCCATGACGATGAGCTGAAAATCGTAGGGCAGCGCCAGCAGGCGCAGGGCGACTGCATCGAGCTTGCCCAGTCCGGCACCGCCTCCCATGAGCAAGATGATGCGACGTTGCGGGTCGAGACCGAAGTGCGCTGCGCATTCGGCGCGCGTGCCGGTCGAGCGAAAGGCTGGCATCACCGGAATCCCGGTGACATGAATGCTGGCCGGGGCGATGCCAAGCGCCGCCATGCGAAAGGCGACTTCGTCGGTGGCGGCAAAGTAGCCGGTGATGTGCTCGTGCACCCACATCCGGTGCAGATCGAAGTCGGTGACCTGAATCCACACGGGGCAGGTCACGCTGCCGTTACGGCGTAGTCGTGCCAGCAGTTCGGCTGGCAGAAAGTGGGTACAGACGATGGCATCCGGTTGCCAGGCCGCGATTTCCCGGCGCAAGCTGTGGGTGCTCATGCGTTCGATGGCGCGACGGATTTTTTGCAGCGAGCCATCGGGCTGGGCGTCATTGGTGAGCTGGTACAGATAGCCCCACAGTGCTGGGTGCCGGTCGACCAGCTTGATGTAAAAATCGGTATAGACCTTGCGGAATGCGGTCGAGACAAACTGCATCGCATCGAGATGACGGACGCTGACCGGCACCTCTTCCAGTGCGGCCTGCGCACGCAGTGCTTCGGCAGCGCGCAGGTGGCCAGAGCCGGCCGAGACGCTGAGCAATAAAATACGTTTGGGCGCAACCATGCGCTACAGGATGTCGTCGTTGGAGGCGCTCAGGTCGCCGAGATCGCCAAACAGCGAGAGTCGGGTTTCCTTGCGGTCCAGTACCTTGCGCTGGGCTTTTTCGGGCAGGTCGGTGAGCATGATCACGTGCTTCTGGATCAGCACGTCGACCAGATCCTCGACGACGCGGATCATGGCATTATCAAGCGTGGCCAGCGTGGCAAGCGCGTCGCGCGTGTCGGTTGCCACTGACGTCGCGCCGTCGATGGCCAGGAAAGCGAGCACGTCGGGATGGTCGGAAAAAAGCCGTTCGGACTCGGCGGCAGGAGCATCGCGAAACAAGGCGATCACGCTGCCGTCGCTGTCGCGTTGAATATAGGGCATGGCAAGCCGTTCAGGTGGGTTGGTCGAAATGACAATGGCAATTCCAAAAGCAGTGTGTTAAAAAAGTCCACTTGTGTTTTCAGAGATCGCTGTCCATGCTTTTGTTGCTCTCGAACTGCGCCGACATCATAGCCAAGTTTCATGACATCCTGATTGAAAAAGGTCCGTTGATGCAACGTGATTGCGTACAGGCTGTATGGCCTTTTCTGGCCAGTGCCGAGCCGGCGTTGCTGCTGATCGATCTTGATCTGCCAGCGCTGGATGTGGCGGCCACGCTGGCCGAACTGCGCCACCGCGCGCCGGCCTGCAAGGTTCTGGTGCTTCACGAGGAGTTTTCGACGCAGGCCGAACTGGCACTGCTTGGTGCCGGCGTGGTGGGTTGCTGCAGCGCCGGACTGGCGCGCGAGACCGTACTGCGCATCGTTGAGGTCGTGCAGGATGGCGGTGTCTGGATTTCGCAGGCGGTGATGCCGCTGCTGCTGCGTCAGATGCAGGCACGCGGAACGCTGTTGGCACCGGTAGCGGTAGAGACGGCGGCATCACCGAACCTGCGACTGCAACTGCTCACGCCCCGTGAACGGCAAATCGCCAGTCTGGTGGGCGGCGGTGCCAGTAACAAGCTCATTGCACGCGAATTGCAGATCACCGACCGGACCGTGAAGGCCCATCTCGGAGCGATTTTTCAGAAGCTTGGTTTGCCGGACCGGTTGCGACTCGCGTTGTTCGTGACCGGGAAATAACCTCATACCTCCAGCGGCAAGCGCCGGTGCGGCGCAAAGAAGGTCCACATCATCCGGCTCGCATCCGGTCCTTTGCTTTCGTTGAATGGCAACGCCGGATCGCCGCCGCTCCATGCATGCTTGAGCTGATGGATTTCACACAGCCGCAACACGTTTTTTTTGCCGATCCGGTAATCGAGGACATCGACACCGTGGGCGGCATGGGCGCTGCGTCCGGCAGCACGGTAGACGCGTTGTTGCCGGTGTTCGGCCGTCAGGCTGTTGAGTTCGCAGAACTGCTGCTCTAGCTGATGAAAATTAATCGTTCGCACCACGTCGTCGCGCTGGCCATGGATCAGGATCGCCGGCATGGTCGGGAACGGACCCGGGCTGGCATCCGTGACCGCCCGGATCGCCGACCCCACCCGTTGCAGGCCGCCGCGCTGCATCACTCCGTACGCACCAAGCGGCGTGCTGGCAGCACCAAATACCGGTGCCGAATGCATGCCGACTGCGGCGACCAGTTCCGGATGGCGCAGCGCCAGGATATGCGCCATCGCTGCACCGGCGGACAGCCCGGCCACATACACGCGCTGCGGATCGAACCCCTGCCGTGCCACAACCCGCCGGATAATTGCCGCGATCAACAAGATTTCGCCCTCGCCGGCCTGGACTTCGCTGCGAAACCACGGCCAGCATCGGTTGCGCTGGGCGCGTGTTGATTGCTGCGGATAGAGCACGCCAAACCCCTTGCTGGCAGCCAGCGCATTCATGCGTGTGCCTTGCGCAAAATCGACCGCACCCTGTTCGCAGCCATGCAGCATCACCACCAGCGGCAGCGTCGCGTCAGCCTGCATGCCGGCAGGCCGATAGAGCCAGTACTCCATGCGTTTGCCGGCGACGATGCCGCTGGCGACATCATCGATGCCGGCAATGAAGGTCGAGCGGCCCCAGATGCCACCGCCCGGCGGGCGCAGGGCGGAGGGTTTGCCAGCGGCTTTGCCAGCGGATTTTCCCAATGATTTTTTGATCGCGGTTGCTGCCGGGATGACGACATCGAGCAAGGTCTTGACGATCTTGCGGGTTTGCTTGCGCTGGAGGCTGCCGAGCTTGCGAGTGCTGCCCAGCCAGAGACTTCTGAAAATATTCACCATAGGTAATCCGGAATAAGGAGCGCTCGAACGGGCGCTGCATTGAGAAGGAGTGCGAGGGTCTGCCGCCTTGCTATGGCTTGAGCCTAAAGAATAGGGGCCAGTTGTTCAGTTTGATAGCGCACTTAGGAGGGATGTTATCTGTGTTGAGCACTGTCGCCTGATCGCAACCAATAGTTATTTTTATGAAAATACAACGAAGCAATTTGTTCCTCATGGGTTAACGTTGCCGAAGGGAATTCGACCTTGCCAAAAATGCCTCTGGCAGGTGGTGAGCGCGGGCTCCGGGTCCGTTTGTCAACGCTCTCATGTAAAAGGTCGGTCAATGAAAAACAACATCAGATTCACATTTTTTGCTGCAGTTGTCATTTCGTTGGCGATAGGCGGCGAAGCGGTTGCGGCAGACTATCTCCTCACTCCGAGTGAGGAAGATCACAAGTGGTTGCTGCCAGCAAGCCCGGTCGCACCAGCGGACAACCAGTTGACGCCGGCGCGTGCCGAACTGGGCAAGGCACTATTTTTCGACCCGCGCCTGTCGTCGGATGGCAACCTGTCCTGTGCCAGTTGTCATAACCCGATGTTGGGCTGGTCGGATGGCTTGCCGACAGCCAAGGGCAACAAGAGCAACAAGAGCAACAAGAGCAAGGTGCCCGGTCGCGCCACCCCGACCATCATCAATACCGCGTACAACACGCTGCAGATGTGGGATGGTCGCAAGTCCTCGCTGGAAGACCAGGCGATCGGTCCGATGGAATCGATGGACGAAATGGCGATGGATCTGACGGCGCTGTTCAAGTGGCTCAATGCCGAACCAACTTACAAGGAAATGTTCGCGCAAGCATATCCCGGCGAGGCTATCGACCGCACAACGGTAGCCAAGGGTATTGCCTCGTTCGAACGCACCGTTATCAGCAGTAATTCGGCGTTTGATCTGTGGTTGCGCGGCGACGAGCTGGCCATGACGCGTCAGCAAATCATCGGTTTTCGTCTGTTCAGCGATGCCGGTAAGGGCAATTGCATCGCCTGTCATCAGGCTCCGAACTTTACCGATGGTGGCTTTCATAACATCGGCCTGGCCTCGAACGATAGGGTGAATCCGGATGTCGGCCGCTATGCGATCAAGCCGGTGGCAGCGTTGAAGGGCGCGTTCAAGACGCCGACGTTGCGCGATATCAGCCTGACCGCGCCTTATTTTCATGATGGCTCGGCGCGCACTTTGGTCGATGTGGTGACGCATTACAACCTCGGTGGAGTGAGCAAGACTAACCTGTCACCAAATATGAAGCCGCTGGCATTGAGCCCGGAAGAAGTCAGTGCGATCGTCGCCTTCATGCAAGCGCTGACTACCCCGGTACAGCCATTTACGCTACCGATCCTCCCGTCGGGCGATGCCGGAAAGGGCAATTGCATCGCCTGCCATCAGGCCCCGAACGTTACCGATGGTGGCTTTCATCACATTGGCCTGGCTTCGAACGTGAGGGTGAATCCGGATGTCGGCCGCTATGCGCTCAAACCCCTGGCGACGTTGCGCGATATCAGCCTGACTGCGCCCTATTTTCATGATGGCTCGGCGCGCACTTTGGTCGACGTGGTGACGCATTACAACCTCGGTGGAGTGAGCAAGTCCAGCTTGTCACCAAATATGAAGCCGCTGGCATCGAGCCCGGAAGAAGCCAGTGCGATCGTCGCTTTCATACAGAAGCTGACTACCCCGGCGCAACCATTCGTGCTGCCGCAACTGCCGTCCAATTAACAGGGCCGGTCAGCTTCCGAGGTCGCCGACAAATGAGGAATTGCGGTGATGGAAGTGGTGCAGGACGCTGCCGCAGAAGCGCGGGCCTTGCAGGAACAGGCGCGCAGCCAGGAACAACTGGTGAGTGTCTTTCAGCTCGGCCCGGGTGCGGCTCCGGCTAGCAAGCAGCGCGCCTTGCGTTGCAACGATAGCGTCAACAGTTGACGCGTGGTTGGTTGATCATTCTCAACGCGCGGGGAGGTGCCCGTATCTAAGATGGTTCGTCGACTTGTCTGCAACCCGCATGGGCACGATGGGATGTTGTATCCAGTGCGCGGGTGCCACGGCAAGTCACGTTCCTTAACTTTTTTACGAGGTACTTAATGCCTATCGATCCCCCCAAGGTCACATGCGAGTAACGGATGGCCATTTTCCGAGATGGTGCGACGCTGACCAGGCGCACTGCAGGGTGCCGGGCATTGACAGGTACTGCGGCGAGCCAGGCAGGGCACGGTATCGGCGGCGGGTCCGATCGACCGGTGTGAACAGCGCAAGGCGGGAGTCGTGGGAGACGTTGCATGGATACGCAATCGGCAAGCAAGGAAGCGGAAAGCGCACGTGTTCCTGCAGGTAATGAATGTCGCGGCGTAGCGCAGGCGTCTGCCGCCATTGTTCATGGCGATGATCACCGTGCGCCTGCGACCATGGCTGCAGGCCGAGATGGCGACGACAGCGTCCCCGCTTTTGCCTGCGCTTGTACCTACGCTTGTACCTCCGCTCCTGCCCTCGGTCGCATCGGCGACCCCGTTGATGTCACCGCAGCCTGTCGCGATCTGGTCCGGCGTTGCGCCATGAGCAACTGGGTACACCAGTTCAGTTTTCCTTGTGCCGAACCGTCTGAATCCGTATTCGAACCCATCGTGACCTCGTACGGAGTCGCCGTCGCGAACTGTTTGCTGGAGCGTCATGCCGACGATATCGCTCGCGCCAGCGACGGGCTGGTTGAATTCATCCGCCGCTGGACGGTCGCGCCGCCGGTCTCGACAACCGCCTGGGATATCGCCTTCGGACGGGCACATCTAATCATCCAGAAGGGACGGCACGATGCTGCGGGAGCGCTTGATGCCGCAGTCCGGGTCGGCTTGCGTCTGGCTGCTGGCGGACAATCCGGACGCTGGAGCGCGCAGTTGGCACCGACATCGATCCAGCTTGATGACCGGGTCGTCGACGCCGTCGAGCAGATCGAGGTGCATGTCGATGAGGTCAGCTGGGACGCCGGTACACGTCTCTGCCTGCGTCTGGCGGACGGCAGTGCGCTGCTCTGGCGGCGCGATGGCAACCAGTGGGCCGGGGCGGGAGGAAGCCGGCTGGCATCGGTCGGCAGCACGCGACCGATTTACCTGCTGCCCCGGCAAGCCTGGCCCGCCGATGAAAATGGTGGCGACGTTTTTCGCACATGCCAGCCGGTTGACCATATCAGTCCTTCGATGGCGCAGTCGTTCGAGGACGGCTTGTCGGTGCTGCAGAAAAATGTGCCCGATTACTTGCCATGGGTCGAACGGGTGCTCAATGGCATCGTTGTCTGTCCGGTGGAAGCGCAACGCCGGCTTGTCAGCGGAAGCTGGGAAGACGTTCCCGGCTTTGTCTGCATATCGAGTCCGCATGGCGGCATCGACATCGCCGAGACCCTTGTTCATGCGTGCGCGCATCAATACTTTTACATGCTGCAGCGTGTCGGTGCAGTCGATGATGCGTCCGATCGCACGCTGTACTGGTCACCACCGATCGGCAAAAAGCACCCGCTGAGCCGGATCCTGATGGCGTATCACGCGCTGGCCAACGTGCAGTTGCTGTATGACGCCGTGCGCCGCAACACGGCCAATCCTCCGCAGGACCTCCGTTACGTCGCGAACAACGAGCCCGGCTTGCAAGCCGCGATCCGTGCGCTCGATACGCCGTTGCGCGATAACCCGGCGTTGACGACCTTGGGGCGGGCGCTGTACGCACCGCTGGCCGCGCGTCTTGCCGCTCTGTCACACTGAACGGAGCGTTGCAGATCACTTCTGACTCATTGATGACCCGCAACGCCGCATTGAATTCGAGCCAGGCGACCACGGCGTGCATGCCGGCGCGGACCGTGCTCTCGACGCTGATCTTGCCTTGGTGCTTTTGAAGGATGCCGTAGGCCATCGACAAGCCCAGTCCGGTTCCCTTGTCGATTGCCTGCGTCGCATTGATGATCCCGGTCATGATCACCCGGTTGAGCTGCGACGGCGGGCTTTTGATGTCGGGCACATCGCCGGTCTTGTGTTTGACTTCAGTGCTGACGATGCTGGGGGTCGAATCAATGTCGCGGTAGAGGTTGGTCCGCTACCGATTCCTGTCATTGTCGACCCATCAGGCATTCTCAAAACTGCCGACAGGCGTTAGCCACTACAATGTGGCCCATGATTTTTCGCGCCAGATTGTCTCCTTCCTTCCGTTTTCCAGCCATTCTGCGGCACGCACGCCTGCGTGCCGGCGGTGTGGTTGCGCTTGTGCTGTTGCTGGCAAGCGTGGCGGCGTCGGCTCAGACCGGCGGTTATACGGTTGAGGTGAGTGGCGCTGGTGAACTGACTGGTTTGCTCGATGATTTTCTTGAGGTTCGTCGCCGCGCAGCCGATCCGGCCATCGATGCCGATGAATTAACGCGTCTGGCGACCGCTGCGCCGGCCCAGGTCCGTGAATTACTCGCCACCGAAGGGTATTTTTCGCCGATGGTGACGCAGGAAGTGCTGACCGGTGGTGAGCGGCCACGGGTGCGACTGACCGTTGATCCCGGCACGGTCACGCGGATTGGTTCCGTCGAGGTGCGCTTTGCCGGGGCGATTGCACAGGGTGACGGCAACGATGCTGCGCGCATGGCGCGCTTGCGCCGGCAATGGCAGCTGGCCAGCGGTGCCGTGTTTCGCCAGGAAGGCTGGGATGAGGCCAAATCCGCGTTGCTCAAAGACCTGCTCGCGCGCGATTACCCGGCCGCCCGCATTGCGCAGAGCGCGGCAGTCATCGATCCGGTTGGCCATCTCGCCGCATTGACCATTGATGTCGATTCCGGCCCGACGTTCACCTTCGGTGCGTTGCAGGTGCGAGGCTTGAACCGCTATCCGCAGAGCCGGATAGACCGGCTCAATCCCGTCGTGCCGGGCGAACGCTATTCCCAGGATCGGCTCAATGAATTACAGGCGCGCTTGCAGGACAGTGGCTATTTCAAGTCGGTCATTGCCACCATTGATGCCGATCCGGCGCAACCGAATGCGGTGCCGGTGCATGTCGACGTCAATGAAAACGAACGACGCCGTCTGCAACTCGGTGGTGGTTTCTCGACTGATACCGGGCCACGCCTACAAGCCAAGCTCCTTGACCGTAATTTTTTATCGCGTGACTGGCGCCTCGATTCGGAATTGCGTATCGATCGTGGCACGCCGCTGCTGGCAGCCGAAGTGACGCTGCCCGCTCTGGAGAACAACTGGACGCCGAGCGTGGCCGGGCGATTCGAGCGCACGGATATTTCCGGCGAAGTCAGCGACAAGGTGCGTAACGATGCGCGTCTGACCAGCCCGGATCGCAACAACGAGCGGGTGGTCGGCGTGTCGTTCCTGGCGGAACGCCAGCGCATCAATGACGCCGACGCCAATAACCGGCATGCACTAATCGCCACCCATACCTATACACGCCGCCGGGTTGACAACCTGCTTGATCCGCGACGCGGTTACGTTGCGGCGCTTGAACTCGGACTCGGCGTGCGCGGCGTGCTGACCGAGCAAAGCCTGGCCCGCGTGGTCGGGCGCGTGACCTGGCTGGAACCCTGGACCAGGAACTGGACGACCGTGCTGCGCGCGCAGGTCGGGCAAGTGTTCGGTGCCAGTCGGCAGACCGTGCCGGGCGACCTGCTGTTTCGCACCGGTGGTGACCAGACCGTGCGCGGCTATGGTTACAACAGCCTCGGCGTGGCAGAAAATAATGCGATCGTGGGCGGGCGCGTGCTGGCCGTGTTCAGTGCCGAACTGGTCTATCAGTTCACGCCGCAATGGGGCGCGGCCGTGTTTAACGATGCCGGTAACGCTGCTGATACCTGGCGCGACCTGAAACTGGTCATGGGTACCGGTGTCGGCGCACGCTGGCGCAGTCCGATCGGTCCGGTCAATCTTGACCTGGCGTTTGCTCATGAGACGCGCCAGCCGCGTCTGCACTTTTCCATTGGCTATGGATTCTGATTCCGTGAAACCCGTCGTACTACCTGCACCCACGCCGACGCTGCGCCGGTTTCTGGTCGTTGTCGCTACGCTGCTGTTGCTGGCAGCGGCCTTGCTGGTGGGACTGCTTGGCACCGAAACCGGTGCGCGCCTGATGCTGACGCGCCTGTTGCCGGTGCCCGGGTTGCAGGTCGATGGCGTGCGAGGCCGCTTGGTCGGCCCCTTGCGTATTGCGCACCTGCGCTTTGACGACGCCAGTCAGATCGTCGCGCTCGATGACGTGCAGTTGGACTGGCGACCGGGTGCGCTGTTCAATGGTCGGCTGCATATCACGACGCTGCGCGTGGCCCGTCTGCAAGTGACCAGCCAACTCGATCAGCCGGTCAAACCGCTGATCTTGCCGGCGCGGATTGCCTTGCCGTTCGACTTGCAGGTCGATCAGGTCCGGGTGGATGGCGGCGAAGTGCGCAAGGGAACGGTTAGTCTGGTCACGCTGGGCAGTTTCGGCTTCAAGCTCGATTTCGATGGGGCGCGTTACCTGCTGCAGCTTGACAATCTGCTCGCCAGGTCAGGCGCAGGCAGTAACGCTGTCAGCGGTAATTTCAGTGGACAGGCCTCCCTGTCGGCGGTCAGTCCGTATGCGCTGGAAGCCAGTGTGACCAGCGGCGCACAGACCCAGTTGCAACAGCAGACGATCGGTGCCAGCGGCGAGCTCAAGCTGACCGGCTCGCTGGCCGAACTGATTGCCACCATTGATCTGACAATCAACAAGGCGCGCGTGACGGGCGACACGGTGCTGCGGCCTTTTGCGGCGCAGCCACTGGGTCGCACCCGGTTGATGGCGCGTGCGCTGGACCTCGCGACGTTGCAGCCCTCCTTGCCGATGACGTCACTCGATGTAACGCTCATCGCGCAGGAAACCGGCAGCGGCCAGCTCACGCTGACCAATGCCGAGGCCGGCACCCTGGATGCGCAACGCGTGCCATTGCAATCGCTGGAGATGGATTTCACGCAGCGCGCTGGTCGCCTCGATGTGGGCCGCATCACGGCGGCGCTGGGATCGCAGCGCGAGCCTGCCGGCAGGATGAGTGGTAACGGAAAATTCGAGCAGGGGGCGCTGACACTGGCGCTGGTCATTGATGCCCTGGATGCACAACGGCTAGACAAACGCCTTAACGCGACGAAGCTCAATGGCCACTTTGGCATGCTCGCGGAAAATGGCAAACAGTCGCTGACACTGGACCTGAACCAGGCGGTCGGGCGCAACCAGTTAATGCTGTCGGCGCAGGCGACGTTGGCTGGATCGGCGCTGACGCTGGACCGCGCTGCGTTACGGCTAGCCGATGGACGGCTGGACGCCAGCGGAAAGTTGATGCTCGATGGGTCGCAGGCGTTTGCTTTCGACGGCAAACTGGCGCGTTTGCGCCTTCAAGACCTCGGCACTTTTGCCTCTGTGCCGGCCCTGGAGCTGACTGGCGAATTCGCGGTGGCCGGGGCGCTGGTGCCGCAGCGGACGGCGGATGTGCGCTTTCGGCTGGTTGATAGCCGGATCGCGGGTCAACCGTTGCGTGGCGAGGGCGAGGCCAGTTTGCGTGCCGAGTCGCTCAGGGTGCCGAACTTGTTGCTGGTGGCGGGTGACAACCGCTTGAGCATGCAGGGCGAACTGACGCAGGCGCAATCGACGCTGGCGTTCAAGCTCGATGCACCAACGCTTGCACAGCTGGGTCCGGCTTTCGGCGGGGCGATGAAGGCAAGTGGCACCGTGCGCGGCAACCTGCGCAAGCCGGCCGTGATCGCTGACTGGACAGCAACCGATGTGCGTTTGCCCGGTGCCTTGCAGATCGCCAGTCTGCAAGGCAAGGCTGACGTTCGGATTGATCGGCAGCAAGCGTTTTCGCTCGATCACGCCTTGGTCGAGGTCGAGGCCCGCGGCCTCAAGAATGCCTCGCAGCAACTTGACAGCCTGACGGCGCGGCTTGATTTTTCGACGCAGCAGCAAGCTCCGCTGGCACTGTCGATCGCGGGAAATGGCTTGCGCGCCAGCGCTATCGTGGTTGAGCAGTTTGCGCTGACGGTCAGTGGCACGAACGCGCAGCACGTGCTGACGGCAAGTCTTGACGAGCCGTCGCAACGCTGGCGTCTTGGTGCAACGGGTGGCCTGGCGGTTCTGGGGCCGGATGCGCGGTGGCAAGGTCGCATTGATACGCTCGATGGCAGCGGCAAAACCAGTCTGAAGCTGCTGGCACCGGCACCGCTGTCGGTGTCCCGACAGCGCCTGGCACTGGATGATTTCCGGCTGCAAACGGATAACGCGACGCTGACGGTCGAGCAATTGCTGAGCGACGACAAGGGCATCTCGACACGCGGACGCTTCGCCCGTCTCGATGTGGCGGCGCTGCTGGCGGCACTCAAGCTGACGCCACCGGTGGCGACCGATCTGAAGCTGGGCGGCAGCTGGAACCTGCAGATGGCCGACGCCCTCAGCGGCCGCCTTCAGATCCAGCGCGAACAGGGTGACGTGACGGTGCGTGGCAGCAAACCGGTGGCGCTGGGATTAACGCGGCTTGAAGCCGTGCTGGACGCCGTCGATGGACGGCTCGATGCAAGGGTGGCGATTGAGGGAGCGCAACTCGGCCAGATTGCCGTGTCGGGCAGGACGACGACCGGTCGCGGTGAGGCGCGCTTCACGTTGCCACCCGATGCGGCGCTTGATGCGTCGGTCAAGCTGACGATCCCGGCGCTGAACTGGGTCGGTCCGCTGGCGATGGCCGGGTTGGTCACCGAAGGCCAGCTGCAAAGCGCCATCACCATTCGCGGTAGCGTGGCGCAGCCGCGTTTCGGCGGCAATATTGCTGCCAGCGATCTGCGCGTATTGCTGGCAGAGCAGGGTATCGATTTGCGCAAAGGCGTGCTCGACAGTAGCTTCGAAGGTGAGCGCCTGCTGGTACGCAAGCTGCATTTTGAAAGCGGTAGCGGCACGCTTGAAGCAAGCGGTCCGATCAACCTGACGAGCGGTTTGCCGGAGGCGCAAATCAGTCTGAAAGCCGATCATTTTCCGGTGCTTAATCGAAGCGACCGCAAGCTGGTTCTGAGCGGTCAAAGCGACATCGGCTGGCGCGATCAGCGCGCGACGATCAGCGGGGCCTTCAAGGTGGATTCAGGTAGCTTCGATCTCGGGCGCGCGGATGCACCGGAGTTGTCGAGCGATGTGGTGGTGCTTGGCAGCACGCCAAAAACCGGGCAACGGGTGGCAGCAACAATCGATGTGGGTATTGACCTTGGCACGGGCGTGGCGCTGAGCGGACGTGGTTTCGATGGACTGCTCAATGGCGACCTGCGGCTGGTCAGCGCCAGCGGCGAACCGTTGAGCGCGCAGGGTACGCTCAACATCGTGCGCGGTACGTATAGTGCTTACGGGCGCAAGCTGGCGATCGAGCAGGGTGTGTTGCGCTTCAACGGTCCACTCAACAATCCTTCACTCGATATGTTGGCGATGCGTCGCGGTGCCGAAGTCGAGGCCGGTGTCGCCGTGCGTGGGACGGTGCTGGTGCCGCGTGTCACGCTGGTGTCCGAACCGACCGTGTCTGATGCCGAGAAACTGTCATGGCTGGTACTTGGACGGGCTCTGGCGGGTGCCGGCAGCGGGGATGCCGGGGCGCTGCAAGCCGCGGCGGCGTCGCTGTTGTCGCAGGGAGCCGCAGCTGGAGTGGAGTCGCAGCTCGCTTCGTCGTTCGGGCTGGAAAATTTTAGCGTGGGCAAAAGTAACGATGGATTGCAGCAGCGTATCGTTACTGTCGGCAAGCAGATTTCGGCGCGCCTGTATGTCAGCTATGAGCAGGGGCTGGAAAATACCAGCAGCGTGCTGCATTTCAAGTACACGCTCACGCCCAAACTGACGGTGGAAGCCGAAGCGGGAGCGCGTAGCGCCTTGTCACTGTTCTACAACCTGGTGTTTGACTGACCGGATCCGTCAGAGGTCTGCCCGATAAGGCGGCAATTCATGGACGACCACGCCGACATCATCGGGCACCTCGGTGAGCCAGCCACCGGAGCCGATCGCCCGCATGGCATCCTGATAGCCCTGCTCCCAACGCCAGGTCACCGAACCTTTGGAAAAATTGATGTCTTTGGATGCCATGTGCCAGTCGCGCCCGGCATACGGCAAGCGCACGATGTGCATCGTCGTCTCACATCCCAATGCAGCCAACTGTTTGATGTCGTCGACCGTTTTTAGACCAACCGGCAGCTTGCTATGCACGGCGTGCAGCTTGCGGCGCAGATTATGCAGTTTCAGGAATTCGGTGATGACCTGATGGGAACGGGATGCAAACATCACGTCCTTTTGACGGGTCTGCACCTGATCGAGCGTGACCGGTTCCGGTCCATCGGCGCTCCACAAGTCCACCATGAAACACAGCGTATTCATGCGCGGTTCGTCATCGAGCACCGTGTCAAGTGGCGTATTCGAATACAGGCCGCCATCCCAATACAGGTCTCCATCGATGCGCACCGGCGCAAAGCCGGGCGGCAAGGCGCCGCTGGCCATGATGTGCTCCACGCCAAGGCGTTGCCGGGCGTTATCGAAGCTGGTCAGTGAACCGGTGGTGACCTTCAAGGCGTTGACGCTTAATCGCATCCGGTCTTTTGAATTGAGCAGATCGAAATCGACCAGTTCGTTGAGCGTCGATTTCAATGCGCTGGTGTCGTAGAAGCTGGCAAATTCCGGATCGACTGCCATTCCGAGTGGAAACAGGCTGAACGGTCGCGGTTGAAAAAAACCCTGCACACCGCGTGTCATGGCATCCATCGTCGCGAGCATCGTATTGAGGCGGCGGGCTTCGTCTGTGACCTGATTGAGGTCGAAGCCATCGGCGTGCGACACGCGGTCCCAGAATTCGCGCAAGCGTGGCATGCGCATCGACTTGTCATTGCCGGCAATGAGGGCCGCATTGATCGCTCCGATGGAGGTTCCGACGACCCAGTCGGGTGTCAGGTCGTGTTCATCGAGGGCCTGGTAGATGCCTGCCTGGTAGGCACCGAGTGCACCTCCGCCTTGCAGTACCAGCGCGATGCGTTGTTTGGGTGGTTTTTTCAGTTTGGTGACGGGAGTTGGTTTCATGTGCGGACGGTATCACGAACAAAATCAGAAAAAATGTGACCACTCGGTCATCCAGTCAGGCAGCGCTGCCGCTTCCATCGGTTTGGCAATGTAGTACCCCTGGCCATAGGTACAGCCCATTTTTTTCAACAGGTCCCATTCCTCGCGGGTTTCGATGCCCACCGCGACCGACAAACGCTCCAGTTTCCTCGCTAGCGCCAGCGACGAACTCAGCACCAAGGCGAGCGCGCTGTTTTCTGCTGCGCCGGCAACAAAGGAGCGATCGATCTTGAGTTCGGAAAACGGAATGCGCAGCAGTTGCTGCATGCTGGTGTTGCCGGTGCCGTAGTCATCAACCGACAATTCGAAGCCTTTCATGCGCAGTCGCAGCATGTTTTCGAGACAGGCCGGCGTTTCGCTGCGCAGTGCTGATTCGGTAATTTCGAAAATCACGAAAGGTGCTTCCAGGCGATGCGCGGCGACCTGCCCGGCAATCCGGTCGGCGATGCGCGGATCGAGCAGCAAGGCCGAACCAAGGTTGATCGAGACCGAAATCAGAGAGCCGGCGTCATGCCAGCCACGGCATGCCGCCGCCGACTGATCAATCATGGTACTGGTGAGCCGGTCGAGTTGTTGATGTTGTTCCAGCACGGGTATGAAGTGTGCCGGCAGAACGATACCAAATCGTGGATGGTGCCAGCGCGCAAAGGCCTCGACACCACGGACCCGGCCACTGATCAGCTCCACTTTGGGTTGAAACCAGGGATGTATCTGGTTGTCATCGAGCGCTTCGAGGATGTCGTCGATGCTAAACACTGGCGTGATCATTGTTGCGCAATAGTCATCGAGGCTGCGACGGGCGGTGTAGCTGCAAATTAATGCGGTGAGGCTTTCGTTGGTAACGGGCTTTTGCACGAAGCCAAGCAAGTTGATACCGTAGGCCTTCGACATGGTTTCGACCGAAAAAATCAGGGCGGGATCCACCACGCCGGACATGATGATCGCCGTAGGGCTATCAAAGTTCCCCATATGACGGATCAATTCCATTCCGTCCATGCCAGACATTTGCAAGTCAATGAAACCGATATCAATGGATTGTGCCTGGTCTTGCAGTACTGCCAGAGCTGTTGCGCCGTCTGGCGAATCAATGACGTTGCGGGCACCCAGGTCTCCTAGCACGAGTCCCAGTTTATGGCGTTGCAAGGGATCTTCTTGCACGACAAGGAAATTCATGTCCGCGATTTTCATAAGCCTCTTTGTCGGAATTTACGGGACTGCATTTTTATCGGAACTCAAAATTTTGTGATCATGATAATACGTTTTATTTACAAAAAGGAACTTTCTGTAACCAAGAAAAACTGGGTTTGGAGAAATATTAAATATTGTGTATTGATCAATGAGTCTGGAACTTTCCTTCCTGCTGTGTCGACTTAAAGAGTAAGCATAGTGAAAAGACGATTTTCCAAATTGCAATGATACGGAGAAAAAATGACAACTAAATTACTCAATTCATCCGATGTGATCGACATCATGGTGTCGGTGGTGCACGCCCAGATTGATACCGAACCTTGCCGTGCCCGCTATCGTGAAGCGCTCAACAGTCTTGTTCGACTGGTCCGCGCCGAGCAGATGCTGGAACTTCAACGTGACTTCAATAAATTGACGCAATTTTGCGATACGCGTTCTCATTATTAAGTCGCAAGCCATGATTGTTCCGCAGGTGGATAATCAGGTAACTTTTCACAATGGCGTGTTCCTATGTCCCAATTGCCTGTCCGTCCCGATACACCTTGCGTAGCTGTTTGCTCGACTACATTCGATGATGTGTGCCGTGGTTGTGGCCGCACCGTCGCAGAGGTTGCTCAGTGGGTTTTTTTCAGTGACTCCGACAAGGAGCGTGTCTGGCAGCGACTTAGCGCCGAGGGCTATCCTCGGCGTGCCGGATAATTACCTCAAGCAACAAATCCTTGTGGGTTGTTGCTCTGCCAGCGCCAGTGATCCGCGCACATCTCGGCAATTCCGCGTTCAGCTTTCCAGCCAAGCAGAGCCTGCGCTTTGCTGGCGTCAGAGAAACATTTGGCAATATCGCCTGGACGTCGTGCGGTGATTTGATACGGCACCTTCCTCGCGCTGGCGAGTTCAAATGCACTCACGACCTCAAGTACGCTATAACCGTCGCCAGTGCCGAGATTGACCGTGAAGCCTTTATTACTCTCAAATAATTCTCGTAATGCTGCGACATGGCCGATTGCGAGATCGACCACATGGATGTAATCGCGCACGCCGGTGCCGTCGACCGTCGGATAATCGTTTCCGTAAACGGATAATTGTTTCAATCGACCGACCGCGACCTGAGCCACATAGGGCATCAGATTGTTCGGTACGCCGCGCGGATCCTCACCGATTAATCCGCTCGCATGGGCTCCGACCGGGTTGAAATAGCGTAATACGCCGATGGCCCACGTCGGATCAGATTTCGCCAGATCCCCCAATAACTGTTCGACCATCAGCTTTGATCTGCCGTACGGATTGGTCGCCGACAGAGTCGCATCCTCGCGAATCGGTACGCTTTCCGGATCGCCATAGACCGTCGCTGAAGAGCTGAAAACGACGCAGTGCACACCTGCGCGCTGCATTTCTTCGAGCAGGACGACGGTTCCGCCTACGTTGTTATCGTAGTACATCAACGGTTTTGCTACGGATTCACCGACTGCCTTTAATCCGGCAAAGTGAATTACTGCATCGATTTTGTTGTGGCTAAAAATAGTACGTAGTACGGAGCGGTCCCGCACATCCCCTTCGTGGAAAAATACAGGATGTCCGGCGATCCGGTGGACCCGCTCGAGCGACAATGACGAGCTATTGCACAGGTTGTCGAGTGCGATGACGTCATAGCCGGAAGTGAGCAGTTCAACGCAGGTATGTGAGCCGATGAAGCCTGCTGCACCGGTGACCAGAATGGTTTTTTTGCTTGTCATTGAAGGCTATCGTAAGTGGGATTAACGGCCTGATCGTGGCCACGTTCTATCGTGTCTTACTTGAATTGTACTTGACAGGTACGTGGTCATTGAGTGGTCACATCGCTGTCATATCTTTCATCAACGCTTCGCTGGATGAAATTTAATTGGCAATATCGTTTATATCAATTCGCGATAACGTACACTCCCCGCTGGTCAACGGTGTTCCAATTACAGAAAAGAGAGACGGCATGTTCGCTGCAGTGGATTTGGGATCGAACAGTTTTCGTCTGCACATCGGGCGTTATGAAGAAGGTGCTATTCGTATTGTCAAGACAGCCCGGGAGCCGATTCGATTAGGAGCGGGGCTCGACAGTAAAGGTAATCTTACCGAAGCGGCAATGCAGTCAGCGATTGCTTGCCTGGCGCGTTTTGCCGATGTATTAAGTGCCTATCCACTCACTGCCGTACGGGTGGTGGCGACCAATACGATGCGTATTGCTAACAATGCGGCGCAATTTTTGCCGTTGGCTGAAAAAGCAATTCGACATCCGATCGAGATCATTTCTGGCGAAGAAGAAGGGCGGCTTATTTATCTGGGTGTCGCCAGCACGCTGGACATCGAGCATGAACGCCGCCTGGTCATTGACATCGGGGGGGGGTCGACCGAACTGGTGCTGGGATTTGGTCCCGAGATCGAACGTGTCGAGTCATTTGGCATCGGGACCGTGAAACAAAGCGCGACATTTTTTCCTGACGGAAATATTACCGCCGCTGCTTACGAAAAGGCCATTCTTTCCGCCCGGTCTGTGTTCGAGGATGCTGCGCCTCCTTACCATCCGCGCTTCTGGAATGTTGCCTATGGTTCCTCAGGCACGATACGCGTGATTGCCGAGGTCATCGCACGTAACGGCTTGGGTGACGGCCGGTTGTCGGTGGCCGGGCTGGATGCACTCATGCACCGTTTTATCGATGCTGGCCAGATTAATAAAATCGATTTGGCAGGCATGAAGCCGGAGCGGGCTGCGGTGATGGTCGGCGGGCTAGCCATCCTGATCGGATTGATGCAGGAGCTGGGTATCAGCGTGCTGGCACCGATCGAAGCGGGTTTGCGGATGGGTGTGTTGTGGGAACTGCAGTTGCGCGCGACCAAGCGCGACAGACGTGAGCAATCAGTGCGCAACTTCTTGCAGCGCTTCCGGGCGGATGAAAGACGTGCCAGCCAGGTTGCTGCTTCTGCCAGTGCGATCTACGGTCAGCTTAAGCCAGCGTCGGACACGTGCGTGAAATTGTTGCGCTGGAGTGCGCTCTTGCACGAAGTTGGGATTGCAATTTCCCAGAGTGGTTATCACAAACATGCAGCGTACATGATTGAACATGGTGATTTGCCAGGGTTCACGACTCGCGAGCAACGCACGATGAGTGCGCTGATACTCGGACAAAAGGGCAATTTGCGGAAACTCAATGATGCGCTGTCTGATCCCGATTTCGCCAAGGCCGTGCTGGCGATGCGACTCGCAGTCTTGTTGATGCATGCACGCATTGATATGGATTTGGTGCAGCTTCGTCCCCGCATGAAGGGGAAGATCGACATCGAAATTCGGCATGACCTGATTGTTCTTCATCCAACGCTGGCCTACTGGATGGACAAGGAGCGTGAATGCTGGCTTGAAGTCGGGGTTGACTTTCTTGTTCGATACATTGGCTAGCTTCTTTGTTGCGTCGTAATAATAAACAGTTTATATTGTTTATACGATTATTAAAAACGAGGAAAATATGACTACTGACTCGCCATCAAAAACACCTGTAAAAAAACCGGTGCCACATGCTGCCGCCAAGGCCAAGCCGGCTGCTACTACTTCGGTAAAACCGGCCGTTGCAGCTAAACCCCCGGCGGTGAGGACTAGTCGTGCAAAGCCCGCCGTTGTTGCGCCTGCCGCGCGGTCAAAGTTGCCCGCCAAGTCCACTGCAAAACTTCCTGTGAAAGCAGCAGCAAGTCCGGCGATTGCTTTTCCAAAGAGCTCACCTGCGCCTGTTGTTATTGCAGAGGTAAAGGAAAAAGTTAAAAAGGCAAAGCTGATACGAGACAGTTTTACGATGCCAGAGATTGAATATGCCGTACTGGGCGAAGTTAAAAAAAATTGTCTGAAAGCTGGCTTCGACGTGAAGAAAAGTGAGCTTTTGCGCATCGGTGTCGTCTTGATTCGGGATCTTGATCTGGCCACATTGAAAGGTGCTGTGGCTGCGCTGTCTCCCCTGAAGCCAGGTCGTCCAAGGAAAGAAAAGTAACGGTTGGAGTAGTGCTGGATTGTTGTCGCGTCATGAAATTGACATCTCGCTGTCATTTTGCTGAAATAATGGGCAGTTAGGCTTTGGTCGTGAAAACGACTAGGGTAAAAAATGCGAATTCTTACGACGACAACAACTAGCGGCACGCCTGATTCTGCAACCCTATGCCTGAGTGTCGCCAGTACCGAGGAAGAGGTACGAGAAGTTCAGCGCCTGCGCTACAAGGTTTTCATAGAGACCATGGGCCTGTCGGCTCTTGAAAACCGGGACGGGTTAGACCGCGATGAATTCGATCTTTGCTGTGATCATCTGATTGTGCGAGATACGCGTTCGCTTAAAGTGGTTGGTACCTACCGGGTAATGAGCCCGCAGGCAGCACGTAAAATGGGTCAGTACTATTCCGAAAACGAATTTGACCTGAGCCGACTCGACAACCTTCGTCCACGTATCGCTGAAGCGGGACGGGCTTGCATTCACCCGGATTACCGTAGTGGCGGTGTGATCATGCTGCTGTGGGCTGGATTAGCTGCATTCATGAAAAAAGAGCAATGTGAATACCTCATCGGATGCGCTAGCATCAGCCTCGCCGATGGCGGACACAATGCCGCAGCGTTGTATCGGGGCCTGACGGAGAACAATATTGCGCCACTAGAGTATCGAGTGACGCCTCATTTGCCGTTTCCAATTGATGGCCGCGAGCCAATTGATACGCCACAAACGCCTCCGCTGTTGAAAGGATATCTGCGCAGTGGGGCGTGGGTTTGCGGAGAACCGGCATGGGATCCAGACTTTCATAGCGCCGATTTGTTCATGCTGTTGCCGCTTGCCAAGCTCGATAGTCGCTATGCGCGACATTATCTTGGGGCAAAAGCAGCATGATGTGTGTGACCAGCTTTTTGTTGACGTCTGCTGGTTACATTGAGCGATTCCTGCAGATTGTTTGTTGCAGTAACTAATTTCCATGATCTGTTTGTCAGGGATGTTTGCCAGGCGAAATGAGTCGCGGGGCCGCGGCGGATGTGCGGTCCTTCTGCTTTCTGATTCGGGCTTTATTACATGCTAAAATCTGACAAAGTTTAGGCGTTTCTGTTTGCGTATCAGTGCTCTATCAGACGAAGAAATGGACAATGGTCATGACACCACGAACTACTGCCCTAAAAGGAAGTCGATACTAGTCGGGTCTTTTTCGTCGATGAATTACTGAAAAAGCGCGACGAGATCGCGCTTTTTTACGTGCAGATTTTCTTCGATTCATACCGCCTACAATTCATTCAATTCAATTTATCTGACACTCGCCTAATTGCCGTGTCATGGAGCTAAAAATGGTTTCAGTTCGTCTTCCGGATGGTTCACAACGCGAGTTTGATCAGGCTGTTACTGTCGCGCAAGTTGCCGCCAGTATTGGTGCCGGTCTCGCGAAAGCAGCACTTGCAGGCAGAATTAACGGCAAGGTCGTTGACACCTCGTTTTTGATTGATCACGACGTCGATTTGGCGATTTTGACTGACAAGGACGCAGAAGGTGTGGACGTGATTCGCCATTCCACTGCCCACTTGCTTGCCTATGCAGTTAAAGAACTATTTCCGGACGCACAAGTCACGATTGGGCCGGTGATTGACAATGGCTTTTACTATGATTTTTCGTACAAGCGACCCTTCACTCCGGAAGATCTCGTTGTCATCGAAAAGAAAATGGTCGAATTGGCGAAGCGCGACGAGCAAGTAACTCGTCAGGTCATGACACGTGATGATGCGGTTGCCTATTTTCTGTCCATTGGCGAGGCCTACAAGGCCGAATTGATTGGAGCAATTCCAGTCGATCAGGAAGTGTCGCTTTACACGGAGGGCAAATTTACAGACTTGTGCCGTGGTCCGCATGTGCCATCAACCGGCAAGCTCAAAGTGTTCAAGCTGATGAAATTGGCAGGCGCTTACTGGCGCGGCGATTCAAAGAACGAGATGCTGCAGCGAATCTATGGGACAGCTTGGGCACGGAAAGAGGATCAGGAAGCTTATCTGCACATGCTGGAAGAGGCGGAGAAGCGGGATCACCGAAAGTTGGGAAAATTGCTGGATCTTTTCCATTTTCAGGAGGAGGCCCCGGGAATGATTTTCTGGCATCCGAAGGGGTGGTCAGTATGGCAGCAAGTTGAGCAATATATGCGTCGAGTCTATCAAGACAACGGATACCAGGAAGTCAAAGCGCCGCAAATACTGGACATTAGCTTGTGGGAAAAATCCGGGCACTGGGAAAACTACAAGGAAAACATGTTCACGACCGAGTCAGAGAATCGGTCTTACGCACTCAAACCGATGAACTGCCCAGGTCATGTTCAAATATTTCGGTCGGACATGCGGTCCTACCGCGATCTGCCGCTGCGTTATGGCGAGTTCGGCCAATGCCATCGCAATGAGCCTTCGGGTTCACTGCATGGAATCATGCGTGTGCGTGGATTTACGCAGGATGACGGTCACATTTTTTGCACGGAAGACCAGATCCTGGAGGAGTGCGTTGCTTATACCGCGTTGTTGCATAAGGTTTATGCCGATTTTGGTTTTGCAGAGATCACCTACAAGGTCGCGACACGACCAGATAAACGTGTTGGTTCCGAAGAAGCATGGGACAAAGCTGAAAATGCATTGATCGCTTCTCTTGAGCGCTCTGGTTGCAACTTTGAAATTTCGCCGGGCGAAGGCGCATTCTACGGTCCGAAGATCGAATACACGCTGACAGATGCGATTGGACGTGCATGGCAATGCGGCACAATGCAGGTCGATTTTTCAATGCCAATCCGACTTGGTGCGGAGTATGTCGCGGAAGACAATACCCGCAAAGTGCCTGTCATGCTGCACCGTGCGATTTTGGGCTCTTTCGAACGATTCATTGGTATGCTTTTGGAAAATTATTCAGGAGCGTTGCCGATGTGGCTTGCTCCCGTGCAAGTTGTTGTGCTTAATATTTCTGAGGGGCAGGCTGACTATGCCCGTGACGTAACCCAAGCCCTGAAGAAACAAGGATTTAGGGTGGAGTCCGATTTGCGCAACGAGAAAATAACCTATAAAATACGCGAGCATTCCGTCCAGAAGATCCCATACATCATCGTAGTCGGTGATAAAGAGCGGGATGCAACAACAGTGGCCGTGCGTGCGCGAGGTAACGTTGATCTGGGTGCGATGCAAATCGATGAATTGATTGCTAGGCTCCTTTCCGAGATACAAGCGAGAACCTGAAAAAGATAACGCTATAGCGCAACAGTACTGCCGATCAAATTGATTTTAAAAGGAAATTACAATAGCTACTGACAAGTCACATCGCATCAACGGCGAGATTACTGCACCTGAGTTGCGTTTGAGCGGCGTAGAAAACGAAGCACTTGGCATCATTACGCTCGCTGAGGCCTTCCGCATGGCGGAAGAAGCAAACGTGGACCTCGTTGAGATCGCGCCTACAGCGCAACCCCCGGTCGCACGCCTGATGGATTATGGCAAGTTCAAGTATCAGGAACAAAAGAGAGCTCACGAAGCCAAGTTGCGGCAAAAGATCATTTTGGTCAAGGAAGTGAAGTTTCGTCCTGGTACTGACGATGGCGACTATGGCATTAAGTTACGCAATCTAATCAAGTTTTTGGACGAAGGCGACAAGACCAAGATCACATTGCGTTTTCGTGGTCGCGAGATGGCCCACCAGGATATCGGTGTGCGAATGTTAGAGCGTCTGAAACTCGATCTTGAGCCGTACGGTCAGGTCGAGCAGTGGCCCAAGATGGAAGGTCGCCAGATGATTATGGTTCTGGCACCAAAGAAAAAGAAGTAAAATTCGCACGGGCTTTTTATTGTAAGAACCTGTGCAATAGCGGAGGACTCGATTCCTTCGCATAACAAGTGAGAGCAGGCATCCAAGTGCAACGAAATGTTGCCACCTGCAATCATGTTAAAAACGGAGCTGTCCCAAAGACAGAGTTGCTATGCCTAAAATGAAAACGAAAAGCGCCGCAAAAAAACGCTTTCGAGTGCGTCCAGGTGGTACCGTCAAGCGCGGTTCGGCTTTTAAACGCCACATCCTGACCAAAAAAACGACCAAGACCAAGCGTCAACTGCGCGGTGCCAAAGAAGTCCATGCCACAAACATGGTTTCGGTCCGTTCGATGCTTCCGTACGCTTAACCTCACACTCAAATTTAAGGAGTTACTATGCCTAGAGTAAAACGTGGGGTCACAGCACGGGCCCGTCATAAAAAAGTACTAGACCAAGCCAAAGGCTACCGCGGTCGTCGCAGCAAGGTTTATCGTATCGCCAAGCAGGCAGTTATGCGTGCAGGGCAATATGCCTATCGTGACCGCCGGAACAAGAAGCGTGTCTTCCGCGCTCTGTGGATTACGCGTATCAATGCGGCATCACGGGAACACGGCATGACCTACAGCGTCTTCATGAATGGCCTGAAGCGCGCCTCCATCGGACTGGATCGCAAGGTTCTGGCTGACATGGCAGTGATGGACAAGCCAGCATTTGCTGCGATTGTCAATCAGGTGAAAGCCAATTTCGCCGCTTAAGTAAAGTCGAAGTCCAGGCCGTTGCATGACGGCCCGCCAAGCGGGGCAAAGGTTCATACCTGCGCCCCGTTTTGTTTTCAGGCCGCAGTTCGGCCATTTTTTCCTGAACGGGAAACCGCGCATGAACCCCCTAGAACAAATCGTACAGCAAGCCCAAATTGATTTTACTGATGCGCCCGACGCGGCCGCTTTGGAAAATACAAAAGCAAAATATCTTGGTAAGACTGGCAAGATAACTGAGCAAATGAAGGGTCTTGGCAAGCTTTCTCCAGATGAGCGCAAAATCCATGGCGCTATTATTAATGGCGCTAAAGAAAAAATCGAAGCGGCACTGACCGCGCGACGGGAAGCTTTGGCTGATGCCCAGATGCAATCTCGCCTTGATGCTGAATCGATAGACGTCACGCTACCGGGGCGCGGCCGCGGAATGGGCGGAATCCACCCAGTTATGCGGACTTGGCAACGTGTTGAAGAAATCTTTGCATCAATCGGATTCGACGTGGCAGATGGTCCGGAAATAGAAACCGATTGGACTAATTTCACTGCGCTTAACAGCCCGGAAAACCATCCCGCACGCTCAATGCAAGATACGTTTTATATCGATGGTGCCGATAGCGAAGGAAAACCATTGTTGCTACGTACTCACACGAGCCCCATGCAAGTGCGATACGCACGTATGAACAAGCCACCAATCAAAGTAATTGCACCGGGTCGAACGTACCGTGTTGACAGCGACGCCACTCACTCCCCGATGTTTCATCAGGTAGAGGGACTATGGATCGCCGAAAACATCAGTTTCGCTGATCTAAAAGGTGTCTATCTTAATTTTGTCCGTGCATTTTTTGAAACAGATGATTTACAAGTGCGCTTTCGCCCTTCGTATTTTCCGTTCACGGAACCATCTGCAGAGATCGATATTGCCTTCGGAGCTGGGCCGCTGAAGGGCAGATGGCTGGAAGTGTCCGGAGCCGGACAGGTGCATCCCTCTGTAGTGCGCAACATGGGCATTGATCCTGAAAAATATATCGGCTTCGCTTTCGGATCAGGCCTGGAGCGGCTGACAATGCTGCGCTATGGAATTAGTGACCTCCGCCTGTTTTATGAGGGCGACTTGCGCTTCCTCAAACAGTTCAACTGATCAATCCGTTTTCGCGATCGTTGTCAGGGAAAGATTTATCGTAATCTTCCCTCGCGATTCACGACTGCCGTAGTCAAAAGGTGTTCAAATGCAATTTTCAGAAAGCTGGCTTCGCTCAATGGTAAGCCCGACGATGACGTCGGATGAACTGTCGCACTTGCTCACGATGTCCGGCCTTGAGGTCGAAGAGGTTTCGCCTGTGGCGCCTCCTTTTACCTATGTCGTAGTTGGTGAGGTACTGGAAATGTCGCGACATCCCAATGCCGATCGCCTCAATGTTTGTCAGGTTGACGTAGGGACTGGTACGTTACTCAACATCGTCTGTGGCGCTCCGAACGTGCGAGTTGGGATGAAAGTCGTTTGTGCAACAGTTGGCGCACTACTTCCACCCGGCGATGATGGAAAACCGTTTGAGATCAAGGTTGGGCAGTTACGTGGTGTTGAATCCCAAGGCATGCTGTGTTCTGCTAAGGAACTCAAGTTGTCCGATGATCACGGTGGATTAATCGATGTTCCTGAAGACGCACCTATAGGTCAAAATTTCCGCGATTATTTTCAGCTAAATGATTTGAAGTTCACGATCAAGTTAACGCCCAACAAGGCTGACTGTCTCTCCGTGTTGGGTGTCGCGAGAGAAGTCTCTGCACTGACCGGATGTGTATTGAAAAAGCCAACCTACCAAAAGGTTGATGTAACTCTGGCAGAAGTATTGCCGGTCAAAGTGAGTGCTCCTGATTTATGTGGTCGCTTTACCGGTCGAATCATTCGCGGGCTGAATGCTCGGGCGATGACGCCTGAGTGGATGAAGCGGCGTCTTGAGCGCAGCGGACAACGGTCTATTTCTGCGTTGGTGGATATCTCTAACTATGTAATGCTTGAGTTAGGACAACCTACTCATGTCTTCGATCTGTCTAAAATCCATGGTGGCCTTGATGTTCGCTGGGGGCGTTCGGGTGAAACGCTCAAGCTACTTAATGGTAATACCGTCACAGTCGACGACTGGGTTGGCGTGATCGCTGACGATCGTGAAATCGAGTCTCTTGCCGGAATAATGGGCGGTGACGCAACGTCCGTGTCGCTGGAGACTCAGGATATTTATCTTGAAGCAGCTTTTTGGTATCCACACGCGATACAAGGTCGCTCCCGTCGTTTCAATTTCTCGACCGACGCGGGCCACAGGTTCGAGCGCGGCGTAGACTTTGAGGCGACGGTTGAGAGCATCGAGCGGATCACCGCCTTGATTATCGAAATTTGTGGTGTTTCGGGCGCTACGAAAGTGGGTCCGGTCGACGATCAGATTGTGAATCTGCCCGAGCGCAACCCTGTTCGGTTGCGGACCGAGCGTGCAAGTAAAGTCATTGGTGTGCCATTTACAGATTTACAAGTGGGCGATATTTTTACGCGCCTCGGGTTGACATACTCTCACAGTGCAGGGATTTTTGATGTTACGCCCCCGTCATTCAGATTCGATATCGAGATCGAAGAGGATTTGATCGAAGAAATCGCCCGTGTTTTTGGTTTTGAAAATATCCCGGCGCTGCCGCCTGTTGCGGCTAACGCGATGCGCGTTGATCCAGAAGTGAAAAGATCTTTGTTCACGCTGCGTCGTCAAATTGCAGATTTGGATTACCAGGAAGTCGTCAATTTTAGTTTCGTAGAAGAGGCATGGGAACGCGACTTTGCCGGAAACAATGAGCCAATCCGACTTCGCAATCCTATCGCTAGTCAATTTGGTGTGATGCGGTCAACATTGCTTGGCAGCCTAGTCGCAAATGTTCGCTACAACACCAAACGCAAGGTAACCAGAATTCGTGTTTTTGAATTTGGTGCTACCTATCGGCGTGACACATCTGTTGAAGACGGTCCGTTGTCAGTAGCCGGATATTCACAATCGAAACGACTTGCAGTACTGGCTTACGGACCTGCATGTGACGAGCAATGGGGAAAACAGACGCGCTCTGTTGACTACTTCGATATTAAAGCCGATCTGGAGTCGTTACTGGCACCGGTAGTGCCATCTTTCGTACCGAATCAACATCCTGCACTTCATCCAGGAAGATCGGCGACGATTGTCGTGGATGGTAAGGCAGTTGGTTTTATTGGCGAGTTGCATCCGCGTCTGCAGCAGCGATATGAGCTGGCGCATTCCCCAGTAGTTTTTGAATTGGATGCTCAGGTTTTACAGCAGCGAATTTTGCCGGTATATCAAGAACTCTCGAAATATCCTGCTGTAACTCGGGATTTGGCTGTTGTAGTGGACCAGAGTCTTCACATGCAGGTTTTACTAGACGATTTCGAGCTAGAAGTACGTGAGAACCCGCTATGTAAATCGGTCCAAGCTATTGTTTTATTTGACGAATATCGCGGTGCCGGATTGCCGGCGGGAGAGAAAAGTCTTGCATTCAGATTCACCTTGCAAGATACTCAAAGTACACTTCTAGACGATAAAGTTGATGCTGCAATGGCTGCTTTAATGTCGTCTGTGACGAAGAAACATGGCGCGAAACTGCGCACTTAGGGCGGGCGGAAATTAAACAATGAACGATGTTATTTCGACCGAATTTCAATCTGTCTTAAGTGCTGATCTCGATCGCGCTATGCTGGTCGCCCGGGTCCGTTCTCAGGCAGAAAAAGATTTGCCAACGCTTACCAAAGCCGAACTTGCGGAGCTCCTGTTCGAGCAAGTCGGCTTGAATAAAAGGGAAGCGAAGGATATGGTTGAAACTTTTTTTGACGAGATCCGTAACTCACTTGAACGTGGTGAATCAGTAAAGCTTTCAGGTTATGGTAATTTTCAACTCAGGGACAAGCCTCAACGGCCGGGGAGGAATCCAAAGACTGGTGAAGAAATTCCAATCACGGCGCGTAGGGTTGTGACATTTCATCCAAGCCAAAAATTGAAAAGCATGGTGGAAAATATAGATGTTTCGTCGCCATTAAATGAAGCCTAACTTAATTAATGAACGAGCGATCTAGCAAGCCTGAACCCATAGTTTTGCCACAGATACCAGCAAAACGGTATTTCACCATTGGCGAAGTGGCAGAACTCTGCGGAGTAAAGCCGCACGTCCTACGCTATTGGGAGCAGGAATTTACGCAGCTAAAGCCAGTTAAAAGGCGGGGAAACCGTCGCTATTATCAGCATCACGAAGTTTTATTGATTCGCAGAATTAGAGAGCTTCTTTATGAACAGGGTTTCACGATAAGCGGAGCTAGAAACAAACTGGACCGACGAGTGATTCGTGAAGACGACGCTAGCGGCAAGATAGAAGAATATCCCGCTCTAGATCCGTTGTATTTTGAAATCCGTGCAGAGTTATTCGAAATTCTTTCGCTTCTCGAAAACTAGTCAAACAAGGGTAATTTAAACAGTTGAGTCATAGCTGTGATTTCCGATATCGCCGCTGAGAATGTAAAGAAGTGTCGACGCCCGCCTCTCTAAGTAAGATCTAAAACTTTAACCAAGCACGACCATCTCCGATTACTGGCGAAGCTACGTCTCTTGTTGTTGTCTGTTACACATCAAAAAAACAGAAATTTGAGCATCACGCGATCAAGGGCGGAACATTCGTGTGTTGCAGACATACTGACTGCTCGATAACGTGTGGCATCGGCTCAGTATCTTGCCATCGACGCCAGCGGTCGTCATAGACAAAACCACTCCTTTCGACAACTACTTCCGTTAGCAGCTTGGTCGGCTATTAGCACGTTTTAAATGTGAAATTGTTGCACAGTTCATCGCGCATTTTTCATTCTTGAAATTTGACTTTATTCAGCGATCCGTGAAACCACGTCAGCCCATGAGTATACCCGCTAACCCATTCATGCATGATGGGTATCTATGTTGATCAGCCTCTATTACTAATTCGCTCTATTCGATAAGAGTGCCGAAATAGTCAACAATAAGCAACGGATTGGTATCTTGAAGGCAACAACGGGAGAAACGTCACTAGATTCAAAAAGTGCGCGTATTATTTAGCCATACCAAACCGCAAATTTACGAAATTTGCTCCACCAAGATCAGTGGCACAACCTCAAAGGATATCTTAATGAAAATCTTTGACAACTACGCAGCAAGGTATGAACGGACACGAGAGGACGAGTTTTCACTGCAAGAATACCTTGACCTTTGTAAAACTGATCGATTGACTTACGCAACTGCCTCTGAACGAATGTTAAGTGCGATTGGTGAACCTGAATTGTTGGACACCCGTAACGACCCGCGATTGTCCCGTATATTCGCTAATAAGATAATTAAAATTTACCCAGCTTTCCGTGAATTTTATGGGACAGAGGAAGTAATCGAACAGGTGGTTTCTTACTTTCGCCACGCAGCACAGGGCCTGGAGAAAAGAAAACAAATTCTCTACTTGCTAGGTCCTGTAGGCGGTGGAAAATCATCAATTGCAGAAAAACTTAAGTCACTAATGGAAAAGGTTCCCTTTTATGCAATTAAAGGATCACCTGTCAATGAATGCCCTTTAGGATTATTTAAGGAAGAGGAGGATGGAGAGATTCTTGAAGAGGAATACGGCATACCACGTCGATACCTAAGATCAATACCCAGCCCATGGGCGGTAAAGCGTCTTGAAGAGATGAACGGGGATATTAATAAGTTTAGGGTAATTCGGCGCTATCCATCAATACTTAAACAGATAGCTATTTCAAAAACTGAACCAGGCGATGAAAATAATCAGGATATATCGACATTAGTTGGGAAAGTTGACATTAGGAAGCTTGAGGAATATTCACAAGATGATCCAGATGCATATAGTTATTCTGGTGGATTATGTTTATCAAATCAAGGACTAATGGAATTCGTTGAAATGTTCAAGGCTCCTATCAAGGTGCTCCATCCTTTGCTTACCGCAACTCAAGAAGGCAACTTCAAAGGTACCGAGGGATTTGGTGCTATTCCCTTTGACGGGATAGTTCTTGCCCATTCAAACGAGTCTGAATGGAAAACATTTAAAAATAATAAAAATAATGAAGCCTTTCTGGACCGTATCTATATTGTAAAAGTACCATATTGCTTAAGAGTAAGTGAAGAGACTAAGATATACGAGAAGCTATTGAGAAACTCGTCGCTATCCCTAGCTCCTTGTGCCCCAGGAACACTCAAAATGATGGCACAGTTCTCAATTCTTTCTCGATTAACCGAACCGGAGAACTCTAGTATATTTAGTAAGATGTTGGTTTATGATGGGGAAAATCTGAAGGATACAGATCCAAAAGCTAAATCGCTACACGAATATAGTGATTATGCAGGTGTCGATGAGGGAATGAATGGATTATCGACTCGATTTGCTTTTAAAATACTATCTAAGGTCTTTAATTTTGACAATGCTGAAATTGCGGCTAATCCGGTTCATTTGTTATATGTAATCGAACAGCAAATTGAAAGAGAGCAATTCCCCAAGGAAGTTGAGCAAAAATATTTTTCCTACATTAAAGAACATTTGGCTCAAAGGTATATCGAGTTTATCGGTAAAGAAATACAAACGGCTTATCTTGAAAGCTATTCCGAATATGGTCAGAATATTTTTGATCGATATGTTACTTTTGCTGATTTTTGGATTCAAGATCAGGAATTTCGTGACCCGGACACAGGTGAAAGTTTTGATCGTAATTCACTCAATCAAGAACTGGAAAAAATTGAAAAGACAGCTGGAATTTCAAACCCTAAAGATTTCAGGAATGAAATTGTAAATTTTGTACTTCGTGCCAGAGCACCGAATGGCGGCAAAAATCCTGTTTGGACAAGCTATGAAAAGTTACGTACAGTAATCGAAAAGAAAATGTTTTCCAATACTGAGGAATTGTTGCCTGTTATTTCTTTTAATGCAAAAGGCAGTACTGATGATGCAAATAAGCACCAAGAATTTGTGTCGCGAATGGTAACTAAAGGCTATACAGCAAAGCAAGTACGCTTGTTATGTGAATGGTATTTGCGAGTTCGAAAATCATCCTAACACTTTCAATGGAAATTTCTGAATTGCGCCACAAATGCAAATCGCTATATTTCATTAGTAGGAGGTTATATTGGTTCACCTTATCGATCGACGGTTACAGGGGAAAAATAAATCTGCGGTTAATCGCGAACGATTTCTACGTCGTTATAAGGTCCAAATTAAAGAGGCTGTAGCACAAGCCATAAAAGGCCGCTCAATTACAGATATCGAGCATGGCGAGCAAATTTCTATACCTGTCAAAGATATCAACGAACCTTATTTCGGGCATGCTCGTGGAGGTGTCTGGGAAACGGTGAGTCCAGGTAATCGCGAATATCTGAAAGGCGACTCTATAGACCGGCCAGAAAAGGGTGGTGCAAACGGTGGTGATAAGGGTGGAAGTAATAGCGAGCAGTTAAATAACGACGATTTTATGTTTGAATTAACCAAAGAAGAATTTATTAATTATTTCTTTGATGATCTTGAATTGCCAAATCTAATAAAAACACAATTGACAGCAGCTAAAGAGTTCAAACTGGCAAGGGCAGGATTCAATATCTCGGGAACGCCGTCAAATATTCATGTTTTACGCTCGCTACGTGGTGCTTTGTGCCGTCGTATTGCCGTCGGTGGTGCATCACGAAAACTATTACATGAAACCGAGAGAAAATTGGAACAGGCACTTAATGAGGTGCCTTGCGATAAAATTCAGGTTATAGAAATCGAATATAAAATTCGTCAATTACGGACAAGATTAGTCGCTATTCCATTTATTGATCCATTTGATCTTCGATATAGTAATCGTATCAAAAAACCAAAACCTTAAAATCAAGCCGTAATGTTTTGCATCATGGATGTTTCTGGATCCATGGACCAGCAAAAAAAAGATACAGCAAAGCGTTTTTTTATTTTGTTATACCTATTTCTGACGCGAGCGTACGAGCACATAGATGTGGTGTTTATTCGGCACCATACGACTGCTGCAGAAGTCGATGAAAATGATTTTTTTCATTCACGTGAATCGGGAGGTACTGTTGTTTCTTCCGCTCTTCAATTATTAAACAAAATAATGAAGGAGCGTTATCCGGAAGAAGACTGGAATCGTTACGTTGCACAGGCCTCAGACGGTGATAACTGGGATAGTGATTCTGTAACTTGCCAAAAATTGATGAGTGAGATAATAGTGCCGACAGTGCAATATTACGCCTATGTAGAAATTACTGATGGGGTCCCTCAAAATCTATGGCAAGAATATTTACAAGTAGCCGCAAAATACCACCACTTCGCTATGCAGCGAATTTCTACTAGTGCTGATATTTATCCAGTTTTTAAGGAATTGTTTAGAAAACAGGTGAAGTAATGCAAAAAGAAATTCTCAACGCCTGCTCGAAAGGTTATAAATTACCAGAGCAATCAGAATGGACGTTTCCACTGATTGAGGAAATCCATGAGGAAATAAAAAGGGTTGCGACCGATTTTGGTTTGGATACCTATCCTAATCAACTTGAGATCATTACGGCAGAGCAAATGATGGATGCCTATGCATCTGTTGGAATGCCTGTTTCGTATCATCATTGGTCATTTGGAAAACATTTTTTATCAACCGAAAAAGGATATCGCCGCGGGCAAATGGGGTTGGCGTATGAAATAGTAATTAATTCAAGTCCTTGTATTGCCTACTTAATGGAAGAAAATAGTCTCACAATTCAAGCTCTTGTTATTGCTCATGCGGCGTATGGTCATAATTCATTTTTTAAGGGAAATTATCTTTTTAAAACATGGACTGATGCAGAGGCTATTATTGACTATATGGTATTTGCAAAAAACTATATTGCAGAATGCGAACGTGCTCACGGTGAAGAAGCCGTTGAGTTACTTCTTGATTCCTGTCATGCCTTACAAAATTATGGTGTTGACCGTTATAAGCGCCCCGCAAAACTGTCATTGGAAAAAGAACATGCTCGTCAGGAGGAAAGAGAAGAATATCTGCAGTCACGGGTCAATCACCTATGGCGCACGCTCCCGCGCCGAAATGACGAAGAGCCAGCTCAGAGTTCATCAAGATTCCCGTCTGAGCCTCAAGAAAATTTATTATATTTTATTGAAAAATACGCCCCATTACTCGAATCATGGCAGCGTGAAATAATTCGTATTTCACGAAAGATTTCTCAGTATTTTCACCCGCAACGTCAAACTCAAGTCATGAACGAAGGCTGGGCAACATTTTGGCATTACACTATTTTAAATAGACTTTATGACGAGGGCGTCGTAGGCAACGGGTTCATGCTTGAGTTTTTGCAAAGTCATACCAATGTGGTTTATCAACCTCCTGTTGGTAGTCGTAACTTTACAGGAATAAATCCTTATGCATTAGGATTTGCCATGATGCGAGATATAAGGCGTATCTGTGAGGAACCGACAGACGAAGACAGGTTGTGGTTCCCGGATATCGTTGATACTGATTGGCATCAGACACTTGATTTTGCTATGAGAAACTTTAAAGATGAAAGTTTTATTGCTCAATACTTATCACCAAAATTAATAAGAGATTTTCATTTCTTCGCAATATTAGATGATGAGAATGAAAAAAAATTAACTATTTCTGCTATACATGACAGTAATGGATATCAACATGTCAGGCAGGTATTAGCTAGCCAATACAACATCGGAGATCGTGAACCCAATATTCAAGTTTGGTCAGTTGATACTCAAGGTGACCGTGCACTAACTCTAAGACATATGCAGTTTCAAGGACGCCCGTTAAATCAGCAATCTGATGAGGTTTTGAAGCATCTCACGCGACTTTGGGGATTCAATGTTCACCTGGACACAATCGGAGCTGACGGCAACGTCATCGAATCAAAAAGTTGTATTGCGGAGAAAAACAAAAATAGGGGTTAAGTAATCGACCTTATTGCAGTTGTAATTTATGAGTACTCCAACATTCTGGGCGGCAAGTTAGTTTGATCCATATTATTGCTTCATCAGAGGCGCGGTACGCGGTCGGAAGTCTGACTATTCACGCCTTTTGTGACATAGGATCCATTGTGATGGCGTCGTTTTATCTTTGGCGTAAGCGTTTTCGGGCATCATTAAATGACACTGGTGACGCGGAGAGGGCTGGCGCAGTGGCACCGTGCGTCATCGAGCGGGGGGGCATAACAGAATTGCATCGAGCGACCAGGTCCAAGACGGATTTTTGCGCTTTACCACTCGCCAGACCCACAATCAAGGTCGAGCATGAAAATTAATTAGTGCTGCGAATTCTTGGCTGCTGGTGTTTTTACCTGGAGGTGAGAGCTGTGACTTCCTGTTCGCTGAACCGGGTAGCATGCTTTTGATCGTTAGTATCCAGTGTGAGCTGACCGGCTGTCGTTGACTGAAGTTCCGGCGGCGAGGCAATGTGATGGTCTTCATCAATGGTCATACTATCCAGACTAAGGTGCTCTATCTTGGTCGCACCGGATTGCAAGTACGGGCAAAGCGATTGGTGCCGCATTGACCTACTAATAACTGGAGCGTGGTCGATACCTGCGAGTTGATTGGTCCGCGCTGATACGTCTACTCGAAGATATTACAGTTCAGCAGGAAAATACGTTTCGACATGGATTGCCACTGTTTGAGATTAGGGATTAAACGAAGTTGTCATGTGTATGTGGCTAGGCTAGGCGTACTAACATCATTGACCCAGAACGGCATCTCCATTGCTCGTATGGCAAAACCGGTGCTGGTCGATGTGGTTGCAAACTCAGTTGCTAGGTTACCTGCGCCGCCACGCCGAAAGATTTCAGTTCAGGATCTGTGGTCAAGAGAGCCGAGCGCCGTCTGCTACTCCCTGACGCGTAATAGGGTGTGCTTGTCGTGGAATTGGCAAGTGAGTCAAGTTGGCGCAATTGCATCAAAGACTGGTTTCACCCGTTATGGGCGCGAAACCAAATTCATTCATGGTCAGGATGCTTACGAGGAATTGGCCTTTTTCTCGTTGAGTCCAAAGTGTCGGTCGAAATTATTGTCGTGACGAATCAGTAAATTGCAGGACTAACAACAACACAGTGCGATGCTATCGACGATAAAGCCCATCATTGTTTCGCGTAGCGTGATGGCAGTAAAGTCGTGTCGAAGTATGTTCGTTCTGTCTACCCTGCTTTCGCGCAGTAGATCAGATAGATCGGTCTGACACACCACATTGCTGGTCGCGCGAACCGTAAGATATTAAAAGCCAAGAATATCGAGTGCGGTCCGGTCGGGACGGCGTTGGAACGGATCGGTGTCTCCACGCCGACGAGGCGCGAAACTGTGAGTACCATTTAAGCGGATCCACGAAACAAGTCTGACCGATCGCACACGCCAAACCCGTCCTCCAACCGCTCGTTGCCCAGATCAAGAAGCAGTTCAAACAACAGCGCTTTTCCTTGCCGTTCCATCACTGACACGAGCGCGTAACTCGGTGCATGAAGTCCCGGGATCGAAGTCTCGCTCGTTGATTTGGACGTGCCGATCGATATCAATCATCTGGGGGGGGGGGCGTCCTAAGCATTGCCACGCCTAGCCGAAAAACTTTTTTATCGGAATTGCTCGGAGCTGGAAGCAAAACATTTCGCTGTCATGCAAAGTAAGATTTAAACAGGGAAAGGTATTTGAGTTCCGAACGCCGCAACTTGTTACAGCTACCGTGCAAGGAATTAAAAGCAAAACGCGCCAACGAAAAGGTTGACGGCAACATCGCAAGGCAGCATAATCTCATTTCTCTGAAGCAGACAAACAAAACGCTTTGTCAGCAGCGCAAAACACGGCACGGTCGGTGAGGTTAATCGAAGTGCA
>NZ_JASJWR010000040.1:0-34303 GCF_035019065.1 Actimicrobium sp. CCI2.3
TTTTTTAGTCATGTAATTTCCTCAGTTAGCGGGAGTGTGCTCCCATTGAGGTGTCCGATTTCATTAGACCACTACACCCCTCTTGTCCCTTGCCTGACTACCGTTTTTGGCAGCTGTCTCAATGCGGAACAGGTCAACGGCCACGTCAAAATCAACTTCAACTTCAACTTCAACTTCAACTTCAACTTCAACTTCAACTTCAACTTCAACTTCAACTTCAACTTCAACCACCGGCCGTAGGGTGCAATAACCGCAGGGCATTGCACCGAACAGGCAGGCAAAGAAAAACCGTTCGACCGAAGCGGCGGAACGGTGAAAAAAAATCCGGCGAAGTCGATTATGGCTTGACGATCTGCACCCCGTGCCGAGCAAAAATACGCAGCATCTCGCCCGATTCAAACAACGATTCCATCGCCTCTTTTAACGCACTGGCCAGCTCCGGATTGGTTTTCTTGACGGCGAGACCGGCAATCCATCCCTTGCGCGGCAAGCGCTGAAAAGCTACTTCACGCATCTCGAAACGCGGGTCGTCACGCAACACCGATTCGATTTCCGAACGACTGGCAAGGACGCCGTCTAGCTCGCCCGCCTTCAACTTTTCAAGCGCCTCGACACCCGTCGGAAAAATACGCACGTCATCCCGATACCGACCATTTTCTTCACCCAGCAACACCATCGCCGAGATCGAAATTTTTTCGACGCCGATCTTTTTTCCAGCCATCGAGGCGATGCCATCGAACTGCGGTATCGCAGCAATGTTGCGCACCAGCCTGACCGAATCCGTGTGATACGGCGCGAAGATCGAGACCTGCGGATTCTGGTTCATCAGCAGCGGATCGACCGGCACATGCATCATCACGTCAGCCGGTCCGTAGCCGAGGTAGTGGCCTTTCCAGACCATGTTGCGTAAATCGTCATCGAGACTTTCGCCCGCCGGAAAAGGCAGGAAAGATACCTTCAATCCCATCTTCTTGCCGAGCGCTTGCGCCACGTCAACATCGATACCCGTGATGCCGCCGGCTTTTTTCGAGTACGGCAAATAGTCGTCATAGACAGCCACACTGAGCGTCCCCAGTGTGCGGATTTTATCGAGATCAGCGCGCGCCGGCAGCGTCAGCAGCGTGCCGGTGCAAGCAATCAATGCCAGCAGTGCAGTCCTTCTTTTGAGCGAAACCAACATCGGAAGACCTTTCAAAAAAAACGACTTACTTGGTAGCAGCAACCGTCGGCATCAATCGCAGCGTTTCGAGATAGGCCTTGATGGACCACATCCCTTCCTGATTGATCATGCCTTCAAACGGTGGCATGTAGACCGCGCCGTTACGGGTCTTGCCGTGCCGTACGGAGGTCAGGTAATAGACATCGTTTTCCTTGTAACAAGCCTGTTTTTTAACTTCATCTTTCTGGATCACGCAATCGCGGTCGAGCTTGCGCAGGTCCGGGGCGATGCCGCCGGACACCGCTTCAAGACCATGACAGCGGGCGCAGTTCTGACCGTACGCCGACGAACCGATACGGATCGCTTCCTTGTCGCCTCCATACGGATTTTCTTCGCGCCAGCCCTCGCCTAGCGGTTTTAACGTGGTGGTGTCAACCGCTTGGGGCGTGACATCACCGTGCGCGAACACCGGCAAGCTCAGTAGTGCCGATGTGGCGATCAGTAGTTGTGCGGCCAGGCGGCCACTGCGTGTTTTCATTGGGAGTCCCCTCGATTGATAGATCCCCTCTCCACGCAAAGCGCGTGCCATGCGCGAAGCCTCCCGCCGTGTCAGCAACCGAGAAATTCGCTGTATCGAATCGGAACAGTGCTACATTAAGACACAAACCGGGTTGTCATTACGCCCATAAAAATAGCAGGAGACAACAGATGCAGTCCTTCATCGACAAGCGCTCGCGTGACGATAGCCGCCGCACTGCAGCTGGCATGGCAGTTGGCACCGCGGTTGGCACACTTTCTGCTGACTTCGACGTCACCATGATAGAAGAAGCCCACCAGCGTTCCGCCAACTACGGCGTCCCGAAAACCGCCGCGCCGGATTACGATCCGCTCGGCCGCGCCGATTTGGCACTCGTGCTGGAGCAGAATCGCCTGCTGCACAGCCATGCCGCACCCGTGATGGAAACGCTCTACGAGCAAATCATCAATACCCACAACATGGTGATCCTGACCGACGTCACGGGGTTGATCATCCATACGCTGGGCGACGCCGACTTTCTCGAAAAGGCTGACCGCGTCGCACTGTTGCCGGGGGTGGCGTGGTCCGAGCAAAGCAAGGGCACCAATGCCATCGGCACCGCCATCGCCGAAAAAGTCCCGACCAGTATCCACGCCGACCAGCACTATCTCGATGCCAATCGCTTCCTCACTTGCTCTGCCGCGCCGATTTTCGATGTGATGGGTAATGTAGTGGGCGTGCTCGACGTGACTGGCGACCGGCATAATTTTCACAAGCACACGATGGCGCTGGTGCGCATGTCGGCGCAGATGATAGAGAACCAGCTGTTTGCAGCGGCCTATCAGGATGCCGTCAAACTGAGCTTCCACAGCCGGCCGGAATTTCTTGGCACGCTGATGGAAGGCATTGCCAGTTTCACGCCGGGAGGACGTTTTCTGTCGGCCAGCCGCAGTGGCCTGTTCCAGCTCGGCCTGCCGATGTCGGCCCTGCAGACGCATACCTTCAGTTCGCTGTTCGGCATGCCGATCTCGGCACTGATGGATCACTACCGGACCGCCTCGCCCGGCCCGCTCCAGCTGTGCCTGCACAGCGGCGTGCGGGTGTATGCAAAGTGCGCCGACCTGCGCTTGCCCACGACCAGCTTCCAGCATACGACCGGCAATGCGCGCAGTACTGGCGACGAGCAAGCTGCCACGCCGCCGCAGAGCAGCCACGAGCAAAGCAAGGCGCGCCTGTCGAGCCTGCGCTATCTGAACACCGGCGACGAACATGTCGCCACCGTCATCGATAAACTGAAAAAAGTCATCGGCCGCGACATCTCCATCCTGATCACTGGCGAGACCGGTACCGGCAAGGAATTGCTGGCGCAAGCAATCCACAACGATTCGCCGCGCAAGGCCGGACCATTCGTGGCCGTCAATTGCGCCTCGATCCCGGAGACGCTGATCGAGTCCGAGCTGTTCGGGTACGAAGAAGGCGCGTTCACCGGGGCGCGCAAAAAAGGCAGCATCGGCAAAATCCTGCAGGCCAATGGCGGCTCGCTATTCCTCGATGAAATCGGCGACATGCCGTTGAACCTGCAGGCCCGTCTGTTGCGCGTGCTGCAAGAGCGCATGGTGACACCGCTGGGCAGTACCAAATCCATCCCGGTCAACGTGGCGCTGACCTGTGCGACCAATCGCAACTTGCGCGATATGATTGCGCGCAATGAATTTCGCGATGACCTGTACTACCGCCTCAATGGACTGGTGGTGCGACTGCCGCCGCTGCGCGAGCGCACCGACCTCGACGTCGTCATCGACAAACTGCTGACCGCCGAAGGTAATGGCGTGCGCTACACGATCGCGCCGGACGTCATGAACCTGTTCCGCGTCCACGGCTGGCCGGGCAATTTCCGCCAGCTGACCAACCTGATGCGCACCGCGATGGTCATGACCGGTGACGACCATGAAATCCGCCTCGAACATTTGCCGGATGATTTCCTCGACGATATCGCGCAGATCAATTCGACCGCAGTCCCGTCCGTCCTGGCCCTGCAGCACAACGATCTCGCCACGCTCGAGGATGTCGAATTGTCGGTGATCCAGAAATCACTGGCCGCGCATGACGGCAATGTCTCGGCCACGGCGCGCGCGCTGGGGGTGTCGCGCAATACGATTTATCGGAAGATTCATCCGTAGCCGGGCCACTGGCCGCGAAAGCTAGTGCCGCAATCAGGTGAGAATACAGCGGCTGCATTTCGACTGGTCGCTGACGTTGATCCCGTAATGCAAGCACCGTCCAAAGTGGACCTGCCGACGTGCTCGTAGCGCGCGACCCGCACGAACTGGACATGCCTTTCACGCAGCAAAATCCCGCGGCTGAAAACGTCGGCGCGTGATGAAGCTTCGCGGTCGCATTAATTACCTTGCACTGGTGCCGATGGAGCTATCCGTCCCCAGGTACCAAAATTCTGTGCGTGGACGGATTACCTTTCAAATTCGTTGCGGCCATACCGATTCGAGCGGCTCCTTCTGCTCGTCCAGCTGAACCGGCTATGCCAGCAACATGAAGCCGTCACGCACGGACGCTTCGCGCGCACCCTTGAAGGTGGGCTTTCTGATGACCATCAACAATAATGAGATAGCGATCTGCCCCGACGGCAAGCAGCGCAAGCCGGATCACGTTCGCCGCGACTTGCCTGTTACGTCGTTCCGTAGCACTGTCCGCAGTCGGACCAGCCAAATTGTGCAACCGGATCGAACCAAACTGATCAACGAAGTTGAGCCTGGCTTTGAAGTTGCCTGTATTACGTGTCTTCAGATAAAAGACGTCACCCACCTGCCAAGTCAAGTTACGGGCAGTAAAGAACGTTCGCCTCTGGAACTTACTTCAGCAGCACGACACCTATTCCTTATAACAAAACAGGTAATTGATATCTTTTTAAATTTTTTATTTCGCACTAGTTTATTAGTGTGTCTAATCAACATTTATCAGTGAGGCGAAATCATGGCTATCCAACTTGAATCAAAATCACATCACAACACCAAAGCAAATCGAATAAGACAAGATACGAGTCAAATCGATGATTATGAAAAAAAACTACTGGCACCGGTAATAGGTGATTCTTATATTACTAAAGAGGGAGTAAAAAAAGAAATTAAAAGTGCAGACGACCTGAAAGATGCAAATAGCCTTATAAAACACAGCGGTACGGTTATTATTAAAAGCCATGCAAAATCAGATGAAGGAACAACTGTTTATTATCAAAATCATCAAGGCATTGATATGCTGATGGATGCTGGCTATCATAAAAATAAGGAAGATACTCTGCTGACGCATTTCACCGACAGTGACAAGGACGACAATAACAACATCGACTTTTCAGTCAGTGCCAGAAAAAGATTTCAACACGACTATTTACACGATGTCAGCACAGCACAAAAACCTGCAGTACAAGCATCCATCGATAAATTCAACGGACTCAATACAGATCAAATAACATTTGCCCAAGCCAAATCAACATTAAGAACACTAGCAAAGGCTCAAAAAAATGGCGAACTGACAACTCAATATATGTTGGATCGCTTTAATAAATTAGATGAAAAAATTGCCGAGGGTTCTACGCTCACCGACGACGAAAGAAATGAATACCAGGCGTATGGAAGAGTGCTCTTCGACAGCAAAGCATTTAACCGCATTGATAAAAATAAAGATGGCACTTTTTCAAAAGATGAACTCTCTTCTCATAAAAGTGAAAATTCCATATGAAGTAACTTTATTTAAAAAATTATTTAGTTTAAAAATATAATTAATTAATATAACTTTTATTTAAATTAAGTTTTAGCTTAGCAATATTAAAAAATAGAAAAAGGCCGGCAAATCGACTTGCTGGCTTTTCCGTTTTTATTATCTGCAGGCATACCGGATCATTCGGTTCCGGCATGCCCTTGCCGTCCCTACTTCAAAGCCACCGCCGTCGACCCCGCCAGCTTGAAAACCCAGACCGAACCACCTTGCTCCAGATAGCTGACCTTGGCCGCCACGTCACCACCCCACAGTGGCACCGCACCACCCCAACCGGAGACGACTGCGACGTATTGCACGCCGCCGTCCATCCAGGTGATCGGCGGCGCCACGACGCCGGAACCAGTCTGGAATTTCCAGAGTTCCTTGCCGGTGCGGGCGTCGAGCGCTTTCAGGAAACCTTCCGGCGTTCCGTAGAACACCAGGTCACCCGCAGTGCTCATCACGCCACCCCACAACGGCGCGACGTTCTTGTTTTCCCAGACGATCTTGCCGGTCTTCGGATCCATCGCGCGCAATGCACCGATGTAGTCATCGTTGATGGTCCGGATGGCAAAACCAGCACCGAGGAAGGCAGCGCCTTTCTTGTATCCGACCGGCTCATTCCAGATTTCCATCGCCCATTCATTGGCAGGGACATAGAACAGGTTGGTCTTCGGACTGTAGGCCATCGGTTGCTGATTTTTGCCACCGAGGAAGGAAGGCGCGGCATACACGGTCGCGCCTTTCTTGCCATCCGCACCTTTGGTCGGATCGCCGGGGCGGCCCGCTTCGATGTAGTTCGGACGACCGGTTTTCAGGTCGATGCTGGAGGCCCAGGTAATTTTCTTGACGAACGGGAAGGCGTTTTCCAGCTTGCCGGTTTTGGCATCGATGACGTAGAAGAAACCGTTACGATCGGCCTTGCCGCCGAGTCGCTTGCCACCCATGTCGAAGGTCACGAGTTCATTGACGCCGTCGTAATCCCAGCCGTCATGCGGTGTGGTCTGGTAGTGCCACTTGATGTCGCCGGTGGTGACGTCAAGCGCGACGGTCGAGGACGAGTACAGGTTATCGCCCGGACGCAGATGGCTGTTCCATGGCGATGGATTGCCGGTGCCGAAATACGCAAGACCCGTGGTGGCGTCATACGTGCCACCGAGCCAGGTTGCGGCACCACCGGTTTTCCAAAGTTCGCCAGGCCAGGATTTGTTGAGCGTGCCAGAGATGCCGAGTTCGGTTTTCTTGCCATCCTTGTCGTACTTGTAGCCCATGTGACCTTCGACGGTCGGACGCATCCAGATCAATTTTCCGGTCATCGGGTCGCGTGCTTCAACCCGACCCACGACACCGAATTCTCCACCGGAGACACCGGTCAGCAACATGCCTTTGGCAATCAGTGGCGCGGCGGTATTCGAATAGCCGGCGGCGTAATCGTCGATTTTTTCTTTCCAGACTAGGTTGCCGGTGGCCTGATCGAGCGCGACCAGCTGGGCATCGAGCGTGCTGAAAATAACGAGATTACCGAACAGCGCTGCGCCCCGGTTGACGACGTCGCAACAAGGCATGATGCCTTCCGGCAGACGATGCTCGTACTTCCATAACTTCGCGCCAGTCTTCACGTCCAGTGCATACAGACGCGAGTAGGAACCGGTGACGAACATGCGGCCGTCATGGATGACCGGTTGCGATTCCTGGCCGCGCTGTTTTTCGCCACCAAATGAAAACGACCAGGCTGGTACCAGGCCGGCGACGGTTTTGGTATTGAGCTGGGTCAGTGTCGAATAGCGCTGGCCCTGCGTACCCATCCCGTAGGACAGCACATCGTTGCCTGATTTTTCATCATTGGCAATCATCGCATCGGTCACATCAACGGCATGCGCCGGCAATGCGCCGGACAGCGCGCTCACAATCAATGTCCCCAACAATTTTTTGTACATAGTCCCCTCCGGTTGAATGAAATGCAGTGCAGGCTGCGATCGGTCTGGGCCGAACAAATCAGTCCTGATGCCTTATAGGCAATCGGCGTGCCATCGTGTTTTGGCCTGTTTGGGCGGTAAAACCGCCTCTCTGTCACACCGTTGTTGCGTCAAAAAAGTTCACTGTTGCAAAACACTACAGCACACTGCGCGTTGTCACGGACGCGTGAGTACCGTGGTTTCCAGCGCGATATTTTCCTCGTCAGTGAATAGCCGCGAGCGGGTCAGGAAGCGTTTTCCGGTGCCGTTATCGAGCGAGAACATGCCGCCCATGCCGGCCACGACATCGATGATCAGCTGGGTGTGTTTCCAGTAGGCGAACTGGTCGTGGCCCATGAAAAATGGCGTGCCATCGAGACTGCCGAGATAGACGTCGTCATCGCTGACCGGGAAATCGCCTTGCAAGTAACACAGTGGCGAACTGCCGTCGCAGCAACCGCCGGACTGAAAGAACATCAGCGCGCCGTATTTTTCTTTTAGCGTGGAGAGAAAGGCGTGGGCGCTGTCGGTTGCGATAACGCGCGGGACTGGATCGGTGGTCATCATTTCCTCATTGAAAAATGGTTGTGGAAAGCACTTGTGGGGAAGCTTTTTTGCACACGCTACCTGCGGACTGCGGAAGCTGATTCTGTTCGTGGTCCGTCATGACCAGGCCGGGGCGGCCTGGCAGTTGCCTCTATGCGGGACAGGTCAACTTCAACTTCAACTTCAAGGAGGCTCAGGTTCGCTTTTCCAGGCGGTTGCAAACCACCATCAATAGCAACCAGGGTCAGAGTTTTTTTTCGCAGGCTTCATCGCGAAAATTACTCTGACCCTGCTTGCGGGTTCGGAGCGCTTGCCCTCCAATTTCCGTGCTGGGGTTGCTGATTCTTTTTCTACTTCGCCACGACCAAGCCGGGGGCGGCCCGGCAGCCGGTCACTTCTTTTTGCTTCGCCAAAAAGAAAGTAACCAAGAAAAAGGCGACCGCGAGACTGCTGCCCTTCGGGTTCCCAAAAGCCGGAGCCAGTCAGGGGGAAGGTCGCAAACTCGCTTCGCTCAGACATGCGCCCTTCTTATCCCCTGCCTGACTCCGACTTTTGGCAGCTATCTCAATGCGGAACAGGTCAAGGTCAAGGTCAAAGTCAAAGTCAAAGTCAAAGTCAAAGTCAACATCAACATCAACATCAACATCAACATCAACATCAACATCAACATCAATGCCGCCCCGTCGCGTGGGCACGAATGTGCCCGCGCGCGCACTACAAACCGCCCTTTAAAAGAACCCCATCGCATTCGGGCTATAACTCACCAGCAGATTCTTGGTTTGCTGATAATGCTCGAGCATCATCTTGTGATTTTCGCGGCCGATGCCGGATTGCTTGTACCCACCGAACGCGGCGTGTGCCGGGTACAGGTGATAACAGTTGGTCCAGACGCGGCCAGCCTGAATGCCACGACCGACACGGAAGGCACGCGAGCCGTCGCGTGTCCACAGGCCCGAACCCAATCCGTACAAGGTGTCGTTGGCAATCTCGAGCGCTTCGTCTTCATCCTTGAAGGTTGTGACCGAAACGACCGGTCCGAAAATCTCTTCCTGAAAAATCCGCATCTTGTTGTTGCCCTGAAAAATCGTCGGCTGGACGTAATATCCGCCGGCCAGATCGCCTTCCAGCATCTTGCGCTCGCCACCGATGAGGCACTTGGCACCTTCCTGTTTGCCGATGTCCAGATAGGACAGGATTTTTTCGAGCTGCTCATGGGACGCCTGCGCGCCGATCTGCGTCGACATCTCGAACGGATTGCCTTGCTTGATGGCGGCGACGCGTTTGACGGCACGTTCGATGAAGCGCTCGTAAATCGATTCCTGGATCAGCACCCGCGATGGACAGGTACAGACTTCGCCCTGGTTCAACGCGAACATCGCGAAGCCTTCGAGGCATTTGTCAAAGAACGCATCGTCCTGATCCATCACGTCAGCGAAGAAAATATTCGGCGATTTGCCACCCAGTTCCAGCGTGACCGGGATGATATTTTGCGCGGCGTATTGCATGATCAGACGACCGGTGCCGGTTTCGCCGGTGAAGGCGATCTTGGCGATGCGCTTGTTCGAGGCCAGCGGCTTGCCGGCTTCAAGACCAAAACCGTTGACGATGTTGAGCACGCCCGGTGGCAGCAAGTCCTTGATCAGGTCGATCCAGACCATGATCGAGGCGGGCGTCTGCTCAGCCGGTTTCAGGACGATGCAGTTACCGGCAGCCAGTGCCGGTGCCATTTTCCAGACCGCCATCAGGATCGGAAAATTCCACGGAATGATCTGGCCGACCACGCCAAGCGGCTCATGAAAATGATAGGCGTAGGTCTCGGCATCGATCTGCGAAACGCTGCCTTCCTGGGCGCGGATGCAACCGGCGAAGTAGCGGAAATGATCGATTGCCAGCGGGATGTCGGCCAGCGTGGTTTCGCGGATCGGCTTGCCGTTGTCGATGGTCTCGGCCAGTGCCAGCAAGCCAAGGTTGGCTTCCATGCGGTCAGCAATTTTGTTGAGAATGTTGGAGCGGTCAGCCAGCGAGGTTTTGCCCCAGGCGGTTTTTGCGGCATGGGCCGCGTCGAGCGCGAGTTCGATATCTTCTGCCGTCGAACGGGCGATTTCGCAGAAAGCCTTGCCGATGATAGGACTGATGTTCTCGAAGTATTCGCCTTTCACCGGCGGGACAAATTTGCCGCCGATGAAGTTGTCGTAGCGGGTTGCGAAGGGATTTTTTACGCCGAGCTTGCTGAAGTCTGCCATGTTCATTGTCCTGCTCCTCGTTGTAGTAATACTTTGTGATGATGCTGTCTCTGGTCTTTGTCCGGGTGCTGGTTGCACATCTGGCATTGAGCAATCGGCATGCCAACCCGTCCGCACGGGCGGCGTATCGAACCGGCAGGGGCGGACTGTTTTTTTTTCGAACAACCCCCTGTCAGAGTGTTCCAAATTGGCTCAACCAATCTGGAGCACCAGGTCAGGCAGCGCAATCAAGCGACCACGCCAATTGATCGCCATGGTGGCCGCTACCGAAAATTCAGTGATACCCTTCGGCGCAGACGCAGGGACTTTGATCCCGACGATGCGCAACCAGAGACGAAGGAACCCCGCCACGATGCCCGCCCATTACAACCGCACTGCCATCACCTTGCACTGGCTGATTGCCATGCTCCTGCTCGGCCAATACCTGTTCGGTTGGTATCTCGGCGATGTCCCGCGCAACACACCCGAGCGTGGCCTTTTCATCAATCTGCACAAGAGCACCGGCATCGTCATCGGCCTGCTGATCCTGCTGCGCCTTGCCTGGCGCCTGACCCATACGCCACCACCGCTGCCGGCATCCACGCCGCGCTGGCAACGACGTGCTGCCAGCCTCAGCCATGGCGTGCTGTATGCCTGCATGGTGCTGATGCCGCTGTCCGGGTATCTGGCCTCGAACTTCAGCAAGCATGGCGTGAAGCTCTTCAACATGGTCCGGTTGGCACCGTGGGGCAGCGATGACAAGGTGATCTATGCCTTCTTCAACCAGACCCATAAACTGACAGCACTCGTGCTGGGAGCCTTCGTCATCCTGCATATTCTGGCGGTCCTCAAGCATCAGCTGATCGACCGCGACAACCTGATTTCCCGCATGTGGCTACGCGCCACCCGCTCACCTTTCTGATTGGATTTGCCATGTTGATTCGTCGTCTGCTGATCACTGCCACTATCGCCGCTATCCTGCCTGCTGCCGTCTTCGCGGCACCGTTTGCGTATGTTCCCAACGAAGGTTCCGGCACGGTGTCGGTCATCGATACCGTCACCGACAAGGTCATCACCGACATCCCCGCCGGCAAAAAACCACGCGGCATCGCCGCCGGTCTGGATGGCCACTGGCTGTATGTGAGCGACCAGCCCAACAGCAGTCTGCAACTGATCGACCTGCGCGAGCGCAAACCGGCCGGCACCGTCGATCTGGGCGAATCGCCGGAAGGCGTGTCGATCTCGGCCGATGGCCGCTGGGTCGTCGCTGCCGTGGAAGAGCGCAACGAAATCGTCATCACCGATACCCGTACCAACAAGTTGGCCTTCGCGATTCCGGTGAAGGGCAAGAACCCCGAACACGCGGTCTTCAGCCCGGATGGAAAAGTGATCTTTGTCAGTGCCGAAGAAGGCGATGCGGTCGACGTGATCGACTTCATCACGCGCAAGCAAGTCACGCAAATTGCGGTCGGTGCGCGTCCGCGCGGCATCGGTTTTTTACCCGACAGCAGCCGCGCTTATGTCGCGACCGAAAACAGCAATGAGGTCTTCGTCATCGATGTCGCCACGCTGAAGATCCTCACCCGGGTCAAGGCAGGTCTGCGCGCCAATGGCATCGCGGTCCATCCGGATGGCAGCCGGGTCTATATCTCCAACGGCGGTGACGCCAATGTGTCGGTACTCGATACCAAGACCAACACCATCGTCGCCACGGTGCCGGTCGGCCAGCGCCCCTGGAACATGGCGCTCACGCCTGACGGCAAAAAACTGTATGTCGCCAATGGCCGCTCGGGAACCGTCTCGGTCATCGACACGGTATCCAACACCAAGCTGCGCGATGTCGCTACCGGCAAGTTACCGTGGGGTGTGGTGATCCGCTAACGCGGTTTTGATCCGTCGGTTCGCGCGGGCATGCGTGCCCACTTACCAATTTTTTTTTACTTTGAATCTGCCATGACCAATCGCTTCAAGCTGACCTCCTCTTTTCTGTTTGACCGCCGCACGGTCGCCGCGCTTGCCGGTACGCTGGCCATGCCTTTCGTGCTGGCACAATCGGTCACACCGGTACTCGAACCCGTGGTGGTCAGTGCCAGCCGTTCGGCACAAACGCGTTTCGATGCGCCGGCGGCCATCGATGTGGTGCAGGTCGATCCGTTCACCACGATGTCGCCGTTGGTCAACCTGTCCGAACTGCTCGCTGCAGTACCTGGCCTGCAAGTGCGCGAGCGGCAAAATTTTGCCCAGGACCTGCAAATTTCGGTGCGCGGTTTCGGTACCCGTTCCACCTTCGGCGTGCGTGGCGTGCGCCTGCTTGTCGATGGGATTCCGGCGACGATGCCCGATGGTCAGGGTCAGGCGGCAACCGCCAATCTGGCCGCTGCCTCGCGCATCGAAGTTTTGCGCGGACCGATGGCGCAGCTGTATGGCAATGCGGCCGGCGGCGTGGTGCAGGTCTTCACCAAAAATCCGCCGCGTGGTGATGAACCGATGACGGGCTCGGTCACGGCCGGCGTCGGCTCGGATGGCCAGCGTCAGCTCGGCGCGTCCCTTGCTGGTGGCAACGACGTCATCGGTGGCACCTTCGATGTCTCGACGTTTTCGACCGATGGCTATCGCGATCACAGTGCGGCAGAGCGCACGCAATTCTCCGGCAAGGTCGTCGTACGGCCGTCGTCGGCCACCACCATCACCGGACTGGTCGGCTATTTCAACCAGCCAAAATCGCAGGACCCGCTCGGCCTGACCCGCGATGCCTTTGAACAGAATCCGCGTCAGGTGATCCCCGGCGCGCTGTTGTTCGACACTCGCAAGACCATCGAGCAGCAGCAGGTCGGCATCGTGGTCGAACACAAGCTGGGCGACAACGACACGCTCAATGCGCGGGTCTATTCGGGCACGCGGCAGGTGTTTCAGACGCTGTCGTTCAAAGGAGATGGCGCAACGCAATCGGGCGGCGTGGTCGACCTCGACCGCAACTATGAAGGCCTGGGCCTGAACTGGAATCACAAGATGCGCGTCAATGACTTGCCGCTGAACTGGACGCTGGGTGTCGAAGCCGACAACCTGCGCGAACTGCGACGCGGTTACGTCAACAACAACGGCACGCCCGGTGCGCTCAAGCGCGACGAAAAAGACACTGCACGCAACCTCGATTTTTTTGGCCAGGTGGACTGGACTTTCTCGCCGCAATGGCGCGCGACAGCCGGCGTGCGGTCCAGCCGAGTGCGCCTCGGTGTGGATGATCACTTCGGTGCCGACGACAGCGGCAAGGTCGAGTTCAACAAGACCAGTCCGGTCGCCGGTCTGGTCTGGAGCGTTGCCGACAACATCAACCTGTACGCCAATCTCGGCAAAGGCTTTGAAACTCCGACGCTGGCCGAATCGGCCTACCGCGCCGGCGGTGCCGGCCCCAACCTCGGCCTGCGTCCATCGACCAGTACCCAGGGCGAAATCGGTGCCAAGATCAAGAGCGGCCGCCATGCAATTGATCTGGCGGTCTTCGATGCCCGCAGCAAGGATGAAATCGTCCCGACGGCAACCAGCAATGGCCGCTCGATCTTCCAGAACGTCGATGGCGTGCAACGCCGTGGCATCGAATCCTCGTGGCAGGCACGCTGGGACAACAAGCTGTCCACGCGCGTGGCCTACACCTGGCTTGATGCCAGTTTCCGCCAGGCGTACAACACCAGTCCGGATACCCGCATCGCCGCCGGCAACCGCCTGCCCGGCGCGCCGGAACATAGCCTCTACACCGACGTGGCCTACCAGATCAACGACGCGCTCAGCGCCGGTCTCGAAATGCGCGCCGAAGCGAAGGTTTATGTGAACGACGTCAACAGCGCCGCCGCGCCCGGCTATGCGGTCCTCAATGCACGGTCCGGCTACGCGTTCAAGCTCGGTGCCGCCAACCTGTTCCTGTTCGGTCGCATCAACAACCTGCTCGACAAGCACTATGCCGGCTCGGTGATTGTCAATGACAGCAATGGTCGCTTCTATGAAGCGGCTGCGGGACGACAAGTGTTTGTTGGCTTGCGGGCGGCGCTGTAAGGTTTGAATGTGGCTGGTGGGCGTTGTGGGTGCATGTTTTTTGCACAGGCACCACGCTCATCGCTAGCTGTACTGCAATGACTGACCGGAAACGCCTGACCGGAAGCGCATGATTCGCGTCAGTGCTTCCTGATCGGCACGTCCGGACGCTTGAGTTCGCGAAACGGGGCAAAGAGCCACGAGCGCATGCCGATGACCAGCGTGTACGGCCGTTTATGCTCGTCGCTGACTTTCTGGTCGGTCAGGTGTTGCTGCGCGAAGTCCTGCCCGAGACGCTGCAGTCGCTCGACAAAATGCGTGGCCTGCGCATTACTGATTTCTCCGTGCACGACCATCATCATCTCTCCTTCGCCGTCAAATCCACCGCTGTAATAATCATCACAAACGTATTTCCGAAAATACGCCATGACCGGGCCATGCGGACGCCACCGGAATCCATTGCTCACCTTCAGGCAATAGCGGTTCTGCGGCCTGAGCTCGATGAACCCTAACTGATCAAGCTGCAACAGATACGCAATGCACTCGGCTTCGCTGATCAGGTAGCTCGCGACCATCTGCTCGAAAGTCCAATGACTGATGCAGCAGATGGCCAACAGCATCAACTTTGGATCAGCCACCACCGCCCGCTCCTGTTCCAGCGAGAGTTCGCGGCGCAGCGACTGCGCGTTGGCGATGCGCCTTGAGAGCTCGGCAAAGTCCATCTTGAGCACGCGCAGTACGTCATCGATGCGCGAGAGCGAGAAGTCGCCGGCAGAAAACATCCGCTTGACGCTCGACTCGGCCAGGCCGATCCGGGAAGCCAGATCCTTGTAGGTGATCCCGGCGACTTTTAGTTCTCTCTTGAGTGCCTTGACCAGTTCATGGGCTGAATTCATACAGATTCCGAAAAAAAAGTATCGAAATACGGTACCACGCGGGTCAGTGTTCGCGACCTTTTATAAACTTCTTGTCACTTTTTTGATGCGCCTCGAAGATGCATTCATCGCATTCCGATTCATCCAACCACTGAAAGAAAAGCGCCATGTCCTCCTCCACCATCCGTCAAGACTCGAAAGCCTGGAAGATCCAGGTCTGGATTTCATTCTTGCTGGCAGTCACGCTCTGCGGAATCGGACTGGCCTACCTGCCTGGTACTGACGTGGATAGAGCGTTCATGATCATGGGCTACCTGTTCTGCCTTTCCACCGCCTTCGCACTGTCCAAGTTTGTCCGCGACAACGAGTCCAAGAGCACGGACACACCGCTGTGGGGACTGGTGGTCTGGGGAAGTTTCGGCCTCGCGATGCTGCTCACGGCCTGGGGCCTCATCCACATGGAAGTCAACCCGACCTACAAGGCGTTCCTTGGCGTGAGCTGGCTCTTTCTCATCTCGACGGTCTTCACACTCGCCAAGACACTGCGTGATGCCCACGAAGCACTGCAAGCGCGTCGCTCGCCAGACGACCTCTGATCCATTCCCACACGTCTCACTTTCTCTGGAGTCCATCATGAACACCAATCCGTTCCGTCATGCCCTCGCCCTCTCCGCCATCGCTGTCGCGCTCATCGTCAATCCCTGTGCCGCGCATGCCTCGGAGTCACCCTCGGCGGTGAGCGCCTTGTCGGCCGTACCGATCGCCATGTCGGTCGCCGCGCCCGTCATGCTGCTGTCCGCTGGTGCCTCGCTGGTGGTTGTCTCGGTCAATGCGACGGCGGCCGGCACAATATGGGTGCTCGAACGGGCTTCGGATGGTGCCAGAGCAGTGATTACGCTGAGTGCGACTGGCGCAAGCGCAGTCTCGGTCGCCGCCGGCACCGCCGTCGTGGTCACCGCCATCAGTACCGGCTATATCCTGTCAGCGGTCGGCGAAGCGATCGCCTTTATCCCGAACGAGATCGGTGCCTCGCTTCTTTACAACGAGAAGGTGACGCGATGAGCCGCCTGATCGTGCGCGCGAGCGGCCTGATGGCGATCGTGCTGATGGCAATTTCTGCAGGCCTCGCGCACGCCGGCCGGCCTTGCGAAACGAAGGCATTGACCGCTGATGTCATTGCGCGGGCCATGGCACTCGCTGCGACCACTGCAGCGCGGCTTGACGAGAGCGGTGCCAGCGTGGTGGTCATCGCCCGCAAAGGGCAGGACTTGAGCAAGTACGGAGTGCGCTACTCGCACCTCGGTTTCGCCTACAAGACCAGCGACGGCAAATGGCGCGTCGCGCACAAGCTCAACGAATGCGCAACCGCGAACGCGGCCGTGTATCGCCAGGGCCTCGGCGAGTTTTTTCTGGATGACCTGTGGCGCATGGAAGCCGGCATCGCCATCCTGACACCCACGGTACAGGCGAAGCTGCTGCCGGCACTCGGCGACAACGCCAGGCTGGCGCAACTGAACACGTCGGCCTACAGCATGGTTGCCTACCCTTGGGCGCAACGCTATCAGCAGTCCAACCAGTGGGCGATCGAAACGCTGGCCATGACGCAAGACCCGGATGCGGTCGACCGGCTCCACGCCCAAGCCTGGCTGCAGCTCAAAGGCTACGCGCCGACCACGTTGCACCTGTCGTTCATGCAGCGGTTCGGTGCCCGGGTGATGTCGGCCAACGTGGCATTCGACGATCACCCGGACGAGAAGCGGTTCACTGGCCAGATCCAGACCGTGACAGCCGACTCGGTCTTCAATTGGCTGGAACGCAGTGGCATGGGCACAAGAGTACGCACTATCCAATAGCCGGCATGCACCGCCGGCCAGGCTCGCCACCATCACACAACTTGAACGAGGTAATCCGATGACCCTCTCCGCACACGATCAACCGAACCAGTTTTCATTGCTGAAGCAACGGCGCTTCGCACCCTTTTTCTGGACGCAATTCCTCGGTGCCGCGAACGATAACCTGTTCAAGTTTGCGTTGACAGTGATGGTGACCTACCAGCTCTCGGTCAGCTGGATGCCACCAAACATGGCGGGGCTGGTGATCGGTGCACTGTTCATTTTGCCGTTCCTGCTGTTCTCGGCGACGAGCGGGCAACTGACCGACAAGTTCGACAAGACCGTCGTGATCCGCTTCGTGAAGTGGCTTGAGATCGGCATCATGCTGTTGGCCGGCGTCGGCTTCTGGCTCGTCAACGTGCCCATTCTGCTTGCGTGCGTGCTGCTGATGGGACTGCACTCGACGATCTTCGGCCCGGTCAAGTTCGCCTATTTGCCGCAGCATCTGAACGAGCGTGAGCTGACAGGCGGCAATGGCATGGTCGAGATGGGAACCTTTGTGGCCATCCTGCTAGGTCAGGTCAGCGGCGGACTGCTCGTGGCGATCCCGGGACTCGGACGTCACTATGTGGCGTTCGGCTGCGTCGCACTCGCCTTGATCGGTCGCGTCATCGCGCAGCAAATTCCTGCGTCGCCATCGACCGACCCGGACCTGAAGATGAACTGGAATCCGGTCACGGAAACCTGGGCCAACCTGAAACTGGCGCACCAGAACATTGTCGTATTCCGTTCGCTGCTCGGCATCTCGTGGATGTGGTTCTTCGGGGCCGTATTTCTGTCGCTGTTCCCGGCCTTCGCCAAGGACGTACTGCACGGTGACGAGCAAGTCGCCTCGCTGTTACTGGTCGTCTTCTCGATCGGTATCGGCACCGGCTCGCTGCTGTGCGAGGTGCTCAGCAAGCGCCATGTCGAGATCGGCCTCGTACCGCTAGGCGCAATCGGCATGAGCGTCTTCGCGATCGACCTCTACTTTGCCTCGCGCGGTCTGTCGCCCTCAAGCGCCTTGAGCTTGGGTCAGTTCATCGGCACCGTCGACCACTGGCGGGTGATGGTCGACCTGGCGCTACTGTCGCTCTTCGCTGGCCTGTACAGCGTACCGATGTACGCGCTGGTGCAGTTGCGCTCGAAGGCAAGTCACCGGGCACGGATCATCGCAGCCAACAACATCCTCAATGCGCTGTTCATGATCGTGAGTTCGGTCGGGGTGGGCGTTCTGCTGGCGGCCAACTTCACGATCCCGCAAGTCTTCCTGATCGTCGGCATCCTCAATGCGATCGTTGCGTTCTACATTTTCATGCTGGTGCCCGAATACTTCCTGCGCTTTGTCGCCTTCCTGTTCACGCGCTTCGTCTATCGTTTCACGGTGCGGGGTGGCGAAAACATCCCGACCGAGGGTGCGGCGATCCTGGTCTGCAACCACGTCGCGTTCGTCGACCCGGTATTACTGATGGCTGCGAGCCCGCGACCGATCCGCTTCATCATGGATCACCATATTTTTGCGCTGCCGGTGCTCGGGTGGTTTTTTCGATTGCTCAAGGCAATCCCGATCGCGTCACAGCGTGACGACCCGGTCGCCTATGAAAAGGCATTCGCCGCCGCGCGCGCCACGCTCGACGAGGGTGAACTGCTTTGCATCTTCCCGGAAGGCGTGCTGACCAATAACGGACAGCTTGGCGAGTTCAAGGGCGGCGTGATGAAACTGCTCGGGAACAACCCGGTACCGGTTGTGCCACTGGCACTGCAAAACCTCTGGGGCTCGACCTTCTCTCGCATCGAAGGTTCAGCAATGAAGCGCCCATTCCGGCGCGGCTTGTTCAATCCGGTCGGCCTCGTCGCCGGGAGCGCACTGCAACCGGCAGAGGTCACGCCGGCCGCACTGCAAGCCCGGGTCGCGGAGCTTCTCGCGACTTGAAGAGGTCAGCGAACTTCGCTACGACATCTACGCGAATAGGGTGCAATAACCGCAGGGCATTGCACCCACCCATCTGTATGAGGTCTACAGCTACGAGCATGGCACTTGACTTCACAAAGCCATCAACCTATCTTTACTTTAACTGAAAAAGTAAGGAGAACGGCATGTCTATCCTGAGCCAGAAACGGCAAGTCACCCTGCCCAAAGAACTGTGTGACCGGCTCATTGTCCAGCCCGGCGATGATCTCTCGATTGTCGAACACCTCGGACGCATTACTCTCATTAAAATGAAAGCAGGCAGCAGCGCGGGGATTTTGCGTCACTTGAAGATTGACGAAAAGATGTCTGACGAAGCGTCGCTACAAGACGCGCTCAGCGAGAAACATGGCGTTCATCCGAAGCGAAAACGTGCGGCATGATTGCCGTCGATACCAATGTCCTGCTGCGGCACTTGCTCGGTGACGACCCTTCCCAGGCGGCACGGGTCCATCAGCTTTTCGCTGGCACCACCAAAATATTACTGACGGATATCGTGCTGGTTGAAACAATATGGACGCTAAAAGGAAAGCGCTACAAGGCATTGAAAGAAGACATCGTGGCAGTGATCTCCACCCTTCTGGAAGAGCCCAATATTGTGTTTGAAAGTCAGCAGGCTGTCTGGTCCGCGTTAAATGACTTCATGATCGCCAGCCCAGTGAAGACAGCAGGCGGTGTGCGCCACATTGACTTTCCCGATGCGCTGATCGTCCACAAGGCACGCATCGTCATGCAGCATTTCGGCGTAGCCAACGAAGGCGTTTTTACTTTCGACCAGGCAGCACAGCAACTTGACAGCACCAGAGTGCCGTGAATGGTCCACACCGCAAGGCTGGACTTTCAAGTGCCAGCGCGCACGCGTGAACAACCGCAATCAATTTTCACCGTTCGGCAGATCACACGCGTGGGCGCAAAAATCCCGTATTCACCCCACGCCTTTGGAAGCGACTGCGGAACGACAAGTGTTCGTTGGCTTGCGGGCTGCGCTGCAAGGTTTGTTTAGTGCGGCACCAGCAGCAGAAAAATCAACGCCAGCGCCGCCAGCATACCGGCTTGGATGCTGAATACGAGCGCTGGGATCTGCAACTTTTCGGGGATCTTCATGACACGTCTCCACAAAGCGATGTGTTTTGTGGAGACGCTGAGGGATGTGGAAAATTCCCGGAGCACGGAAGCCCTTTGCGTTTAATCAAACCAGCCAACTCTTATGCAATGCACTCACGGTGGGTGCAATAACCGCAGGGCATTGCACCGAAAGGTGGTTCAAGTGTCTGCCCACATACGCAATAAATTGTGATAACAGCCGGTCAGCTTGACGACCTCGTCCGGCTCGGGCTGCCCTTCGGGAACCGCACTGCGCAGGGACAGGATGGCCATGTCGAGGTCGAATAACAACTGCCGGCGGGCGTCCTCGCGCACCATGCTTTCGATCCAGAAAAAACACGCCAGCCGCGTACCACGCGTGACCGGCATGACCTGGTGCCGGCTTGATGCCGGATACAGGATCAGGTCGCCCGCGGCCAGCTTGACTTCCTGCGTACCGAAGCTTCCCTCAATGACCAGTTCGCCGCCGTCGTAGCTGGCCGGGTCCGACAAAAACAGCGTGGCCGACAAGTCGGTGCGCACCCAACTGCCGCTGACCACCGAGGTCCGCACGGCATTGTCGATGTGACTGCCGAAGGCGTTGGCCGCGCCGTCATACCGGTTGAACAGCGGCGGATAGGTTTTTTTGGGCAGCGCGCCCGTCATGAACAACGCACTCTTGCCGAGCGCTGCGATGACGATGGCGCGGGCGGCGTTCGCTGCGACGTCGTCCTCCGGTAATTGGCGGTTGTTCTTGACACGCGCCGATTGCAAGCCGGCAGTCAGCTTGCCGTCGGCCCAATCCGCCTGATCGATCAGCTTGCGGCACGCTGCCAGTGCCGTCGGGGAAAGCAATGCGGGGATGCGCAACAACATGGTCAGATTTCCTTAAAACTTGGTCGACATCGATAGCTGGAAGGTGCGGCTGGTACCCGGTACGGTATGACCGGCGTAGACGCCTTCGTAATAATCCTTGTCGAGCAGGTTGAAGACGTTGAGCTTGATGGCGTAACTGTCCCGCTGATATTCGAGCAAGCCATCCCAGCGCGCATAAGCCGGGGCCGCGCTGAGGTTGGTGGCATTGCCGTAGCGCTTGCCGACCGCCTCGACTCCGCCGCCGACTTTCCAGCGGTTATCGAGCTTGAAGGTGCTCCAGACATTGGCGGTGTATTTCGGCGTGTTGATCGGCGTCTTGCCGAGCGTGTTGGCCTGGTCGCCGGTGGCGGCATCAATGCGCGCATTCATCAGTGCCAGTCCGCCAAAAATATCCCAGCGCGAGGTGATCTTGCCGGCGGTTTCAAACTCGATGCCGTCGGTATGGCGCTTGCCCGAGAGCAGGTTCTGGGTCAGATTGGTTTCGGCCAGATCGGTGTTGCGCTCGTTGGTTTTTTCGGAGCGGAACAGCGCGGTGCGCAGCATCAGGTTGCCATCCAGCAGATCCCATTTGGCACCGATTTCGAGGTTGCGGCTTTTCTCGGGTGGCGTGTTGGTGGTGCGATCGTCGAGCGCATATAACTCGCCGGAGGGGTTGAACGAGGTGCCATACGAGACGTAGTACGAGGCGGTTTCGGACGGCTGAAAAATCAGGCCGGTGCGGTAGCTCCAGACATTGTCGTTGCGCTCCAGCGGCCCGCCGGTGGCGCGATCATAGTCGGCGCTAAAACTATCGTGGCGCGCACCGCCGACGACCTTCCATTGCGCATTGAGCGACATCGTATCTTGCGCATAGACGCCGACGGTGCGGGCGCTGTAGCTGACCGGGTTGATACGGTTGCGCACGCCATAGCCGGCTGGCAGCACCGGATAAGGATTCGGATCGCCGACTGTGGTGGCGGGATTGCCGGGCGTGGTGGCGACATTCCAGCGATTGGCGTCTTCCTGCACCAGCTCGACGCCAGTCAGCAAGGCATGCTTGAAACCGCCGGCGTTGACGGTGGTGGTGAAGTCGGTCTGGCTGGTTAGCGTGTGCTCGACCCCGCCGCGACGCTGGGCCTGGCGATTGATGACGGTGTCGGGATTGATGCTGACGGTGCGTGCGGCCAGGCGCGGCGCAACGGCCCACAGGTCGCGGTCGTAATCGGCCTTGCGCAGGATGGAGCGCAACTCGGTGTCCTTGTCGAAACGGTGGATCCAGCTGGCCGTCAGGATGCTGGTTTCTTCTTTCTGGCTGTCCTCTCCGGGCAAACCGTAAAAGGTATTGACCGGCACGTTGAGCGGCTTGCCCTGAAAGTACGGCACGCCGAAATCGGGCACGCTGTCACCCTTCAAATAGTAGTACGACAGGTTGAATTCGTTGCGGGTGCCGATGCCCCAGCTGACCGAGGGCGCAATGCCGAGGCGCTCGCTGCTGACGCCATCGCGGAAGCTGTTGGTGTCGGTCTTCATGACATTGAGGCGGACTGCGGCGTTCTCGCCGACGACCTTGTTGAGGTCGACCGTGCCACGCTTGTAGGCATCGCTGCCGACCGTGACGCTGGCTGCGTTGGTATCGAACAGGAACGGCTTCTTGCTGACCTGATTGACGACGCCACCGGTCGAACCGCGTCCGAACAGCATCGAGGCTGATCCGCGCAAGACATCGACCTGCTCGATATTAAAAGTCTCGCGGTTGTACTGGGCGATGTCGCGCATGCCATCGAGGTACAGATCACCCACCAGCGAGTAACCGCGCAAGGTCACGTTGTCACCAATGCGACCGCCCTCGCCGGCATTGAAGGTCAGGCCGGCGACATTGCGCAGCGCTTCCTTGAGCGTGTCGGCATTGCGATCCTCGATCAGCTGTTTGGTCACGACGGTCACCGCTTGCGGGATATCGCGCAAGGGCTGCGCGGTCTTGCCAATGCGGGACGTGAGTCCCTGATAGCCGGAGTCTTCACGGGCGGCATTGACATCAATGGTGGGCAGGCTGGCGGCGCTTTCCTGAGTTTGAGTTTGCGTCTGGGCGTGGGCAGTTGTCATCGAAAAGGCGGCGATCATTGCGCCAAGCGGCAACAAACGGGGGTTATACGACATGGGTTTCTCCGAAAAAATAAGCATGGTTTGCAGCAAGCTGCAACGGTTGGCTGGCTATCCGGAAAAACAGGAGTGGCTTGCTCTGAAGTGAAAATTATTTGGCGACCGGTTCGGTCATGAAGCCGATCTTGTTCAAGCCACCGGCCTGCGCCGCCGCCATCACTTGCGCGACTTTTTCATACTGGGTGGTCCGTTCGGCGCGCAGGTGCAGCTCTGGTTGCGGCTGCGCTTGCGCCGCCGTGGCGATACGCACTTGCAATTGCTGCGCGTCGATGGCTTCGCTGTTCCAGTAAGCCTGACCGGCACCGTCGATGGACAGATTGATGCTGTCGGGCTTGCTGGCATCCGGCTCGCTGCTGGCACGCGGCAAGTCGATTTTCACGCTGTGGTTCAGCACCGGTATCGTCATGATGAAAATCACCAGCAACACCAGCATCACATCGACCAGCGGCGTGGTGTTGATCTCGGGATGGAAGTCATCGTCCTGCTCGGACAGGGAGCCCATTGCCATCAGGTGCTCCTGGCCAGTGTTAAATCAGCAGGCGACGTGCCCTGTCCCGAACGTGCGCCGGTGACAAACCACGCATGCAAATCAAAGCCGAACTTGTTGAGTTGTGCCAGCGTTGACTTGTTGCCGCGTACCAGCGCGTTGTAGCCAAAGGTCGCCGGTATCGCGACCGCCAGTCCGAGCGCGGTCATGATCAGTGACTCGCCCACTGGACCGGCGACCTTGTCGATCCCGGCCTGGCCACTGGTGCCGATGGCGACCAGCGCGTGATAGATCCCCCAGACGGTGCCGAACAGACCGACAAACGGTGCAGTCGAACCGACCGAAGCGAGTACCGCCATGCCTTGCTGTAACCGTCCTGCGGCATCATCAATCCCCTGCCGCAATGACATCGTGACCCAGTCTGATTTCGAGAGCTGGTCATGCAGATGGCCCTGGTGCGTCGCGTGGTGCGCCATCGCTGCATTGCCTGCTTGTGCCAGTTCGGCGAACGGGTTGTCGCGACCGAGCCGCTCGACGCCCTGCGCCATCGAGCTGGCATCCCAGAATCGCAAACCAACCAGGGCCGCCGAGCGACGCAGGCGCAGCAGTTGCACCCCACGCGTGATGATCACGAACCACGATGCCACCGACATCGCGACCAGCAGCAATGCGACACTCTTGATGACGACATCTCCCTGCTGCCAGAGACTCTCCAGTCCGTACGGGCTAACTTCCATGATGTGTCCTTTTATTGAATTGAAAAATTGATCGATACCAGCGCGTAGACCGCAACGGCCAGACCGTCCTCGAGATGCGGCCGGAAACGTGCCTTCAGCACCGACTGTCGGGCTGATTCATCAAGCCGGTCGAAACCGGAGGACGTGCGTAACTCGACCTGTTCGGCGCGCCCTTGCTGACTCACCAGTACGCGCAAAATGACCTTGCCTTCCTCACCGGCACGCCTGGCCAGCGGCGGATAAACCGGTTGTGGCGCTTCCAGGTACTGCACGCCGGAGATCGTTTTGGGTTGGGCTGGCGCAGTCATTGGCGCGATGACAGCGGGAGCAGGGCTCGACGGCGGTTGCGGCACCGATGGTGCAACGACCGCAGTACTCGTCTCTTGCGGTGGCAGTGACGGAGCCGCTGTCGTGGCTTGCGCCACCGGTGGCAAGGGTGCGACTTTTTTTACCACCGGCACGACTTTTGGAACTGGTAGCCTGACTGGTGGGGATACGGGAGCTGGCTCAGGTGCGGGCTCTGGCGCAATCAGACTGGCAATGAGTTCGCGTGGCGCTGTGTGGACTACCGTCTGTGGCGAACCACTCTGCAAGGCAACTAACAATGCGCCATGCGCCAGCAGAATCAGCAACAGCAAACCGGCGCGACGCCAGTGCCCAACTGGTGACAACAATGAAAACAATCAGGCCGCCATCATCGACGGATGGAACACCATGACCTGGGAAGCCGGTGCCGACTGGCTCAGACATTCACGCAAAACCTTCTTGGCACAGCGATGGCATTTGCCGCAGCACGTGCCCACATTGAGCGTCGAGCGCAAGGCGACCATCGACGTCACACCCTCATTGACTGCCTGGCGAATAGCCCGGTCGGACACATTGTTGCAGATGCAAACAATCATGAATACCTCGTGAAATACGATGAAAAAATGGGCCGGCATCCACCCGGTCCGACTCGGCCCCGCTCAATGAGAACGATTCTTGTTTAGATTATTAAGTATCTGCCGACAAAATGCAAGAATTTATCCGGCAAATAAAGACGCGATGGAATCCCCTGCGCGCAGAAGGCAGAGGGCCGCATTGCGTGATGGCTGATTGAGAAAACGCTCCGCTCTGACAGGAAACATGTTGAGCGGAGCTTGCGACAACGGTCTTAACGCGAAGACTTGCGCTGCATTTCTGTCAAGTCCCAGCCTAGCTGGCGACGCACTTCGCGCGGATCAGGAGGCGGCTTGCGCGCACGCTGACGACGGACCATATATTCACGAACTTGCTCTTTGGTTGGTTGCTTGGAGTCCGACATGGCACACCTCGTTTCTTCAATATGGACCTGGAGAAACTCGTGTGTCCACTGTCACGTCCTGCGTTGTTAAACGTGAATGGCGTTTCACTAGTTGACAGTTCCATAAGATAGTGAAGACGTGGGACGACATACGACAAAAAGATGAAACCGGTCATACCACCAGCATCCGTGCCTGGGAGGTCACCCAATCGAACGGTGTGATCAATGCAATCGAGACAGTCCTGATGCCAAAATGAAGCTCTTCCGCTTCCTGTGAATTGACACCTGGTGCGCTACTAACCCGGACATTTTCCGGGTTTTTTCCAGCCACAAAAGGACAACCAATCACGGCCGGTTAGCGGATTTTTGCAGGGAGGACACGCACGTACCTGAAAGACAATGCGAAGGATCAGGGCCAAGGTGCCGGCGAAACGTTGACGTACTGTTCGCCGCCATCGGATGGGTCCGGGCCGGCGTCATACGGCTTACTGGCGAATAACCGCGCACCCAGCAGCAAGGCGATTTCGCGGCGTGACGCGCCGAAATCTTCAGGGACCAGTGGCTGATTTTTTTCGGGCCAGTTGGCGTTGGCCCAGTCAATCAATGCCTCGAAACGCTGGTTGAATTCGGCGGCAAACTGCTCATTACGGCTTGGTTCGGACATGGTGGCATCCCCTATCAGAAAGTCATTAACGCTTCTGATCCTAGCAGACGAACGGGCAAAACACGGTGGCTGTTCACATCTGTTGATGAATCAATTGCAGTCGGTAAGAGTCGGCAATCAAAATTTTGTAAAAAACAATAACTAAAACTCGATGAAGCTGTCGTAACATCCGTGCTTTCGACTAATTGCCAGCCGTAAAGTTGTCAATTGTGATGACCAAGTTCCCTCAAACCCCCTCAGGAATCACCCATGATCTGGCAACAAATTTATGACCCCCTTGGCAGTCTTGCCTTGTCCACACTCGCTGCGGCGGTACCAGTCGCCGTCCTGCTGATTGCGCTGGCTTACTTTCACATGCGTGCCCACCTGGCTGCCGCACTGGCGCTACTGATCGGCATCGGCATTGCTGCCATGATCTTTGGCATGCCAGTCAGCATGGCCGGCAAGGCAGCGGCTTTTGGTATTGCATCGGGACTTTTTCCGATTGGCTGGATCGTTCTGAACATCATCTTCCTGCACCGCCTGACTACGCTTAACGGCTATTTCAAGGTGCTGCAAGACAGCATAGGCGGGATTACCGAAGACCGCCGTTTGCAGTTGCTGCTGGTGGCCTTTTGTTTCGGTGCATTCTTTGAGGGCGCAGCCGGCTTTGGTACGCCCGTTGCCGTGACCGGTGCCATCCTGATCGGTCTGGGCTTTTCGCCGCTGGCCGCATCTGGCCTGGCGCTGATCGCCAACACGGCACCCGTCGCCTACGGTGCACTGGGTGCGCCCGTGATCGCGCTGTCGGCCGTGACCGGTATCGATTTGCTGGACCTGTCGTCGATGATCGGTCGTCAGTTGCCGTTTTTCTCGTTGCTGGTGCCGTTCTGGCTGATCTGGGCATTTGCCGGTTTCAAGGGCATGCGTGAAATCTGGCCAGCCATCCTGGTCGCCGGTGCCGCCTTTGCGATTCCGCAGTTCGTGGTCTCGAACTACCACGGTCCGTGGCTGGTCGACGTGATTGCTTCAATCATCTCGATGGGTTCACTCACGCTGTTCCTGAAAGTCTGGCAACCGAAGAAGATCTGGACCTCGACCAAGCTGGGCAAGCGCAACGATACATCCGCTCAGGACGTGCCTCCACCGGAGCCATTCATTCCGACCGGCAATGGCACCATCAGCACCGCAAAGGCCTGGATGCCGTGGGCAATCCTGTCCGTGTTCGTGTTCGTCTGGGGTACGCCGGTATTCAAGAAAATGGTGGATGCGCTGTGGTCGTTCAAGCTGGCGGTGCCGGGACTCGACAAGATGATCATGAAGATGCCGCCGGTCGCGAAAGAGCCCTTCCTCGAAGCAGCCGTGTTTAACTTCAATGTGTTGTCAATGGCCGGCACCGGCATCCTGCTGTCGGCACTGGTGGCCGGACTGCTGATGGGTTATTCGATCCCGCGTATCCTGCGCGAGTACTGGGAAACCATCAAGACGGTCAAGTATTCGCTGCTGACCATCTGCGCCATGTTCGGTGTCGGGTACCTGACCAAATATTCCGGGCTCGATGCAACGCTTGGCCTGGCCTTTGCCCACACCGGCGTGTTCTACCCATTGTTCGGCACCCTGCTCGGCTGGCTCGGCGTCGCGCTGACCGGTTCGGACACGGCGGCCAATGTGCTGTTCGGCAGCTTGCAAAAAACCACGGCCGAGCAACTTGGTCTGCCTCCGGTTCTGATGGCTGCAGCCAATAGCGCCGGCGGTGTGATGGGCAAGATGATCGACGCCCAATCCATCGTCGTCGCCTCGACCGCGACCAAATGGTATGGCCATGAAGGCGACATCCTGCGCTACGTGTTCTTTCACTCGATTGCACTGGCCTTGCTGGTCGGCGGTCTGATCACGCTGCAGGCGTACGTCTGGCCATTTACCAGCATGGTCGTGCGCTAGGAGCCAGTCGGAGAAAAGCAGGACGACCAGCGCCCCGACATCCGTCGACAAACTGCACAAACTCACCGTTGCAGTACGTATTGTCCGGGCGCAGGACCGAGCGAAGTTGGACAACTGGCGGGCGCTGCAATGCGCCCGCTCGACTGTTGCGCCAGCCAGTCGGACCATGCCGGCCACCACGATCCCTCCTGCGGTGGGGTCACACGCAGCCATTCGTCGGGACCCACGTAGTGCATGTCAGGATGGCGCTGCGCAATCCGGTAATGCCGCCCGGGATGTCCGGGCTCGCTGACGATACCGCCGTTATGTCCACCGCTGGCAAGGATGAAACAGATGTCGGTATCGGCCAGCAACCCAATCTTGAAGACCGAGCGCCAAGGTGCGACATGGTCTTTTTCGGTCGCCACCGCGCATACCGGAACCCGGATATCGGACAACGACACCACCGCACCCTGAACCCGATAACGTCCTGCAAACAAGTCGTTGCCAAGGAAAAAACTGCGCAGGTACTCGCTATGCATCCGGAACGGCATACGCGTGGTATCGGCATTCCATGCCATCAAGTCATTCATCGATGCGCGCTGTCCCATCAGGTAATTGTCGACCAGTGCGGACCAGACAAGATCATTTGAACGCAGCAGCCGAAACGCCCCGGCCATCTGGCGATTGTCGAGCGTACCCTGCAGCCACATCAGATCATCAAGAAAATCGAGCTGACTCTCATCGATGAACAGTTGCAATTCGCCCGCTTCGGTGAAGTCGGTTTGCGCCGCCAGCAGCGTGACACCGTTGAGCAGGGTCGGGTCGTGCCGTGCCAGCCAGGCAGCGGCCGTCGCCAGCAAGGTCCCGCCGAGACAATAGCCAGTCGCATTGATCGCCGCGCCCGGGACGATTGCGCGCACTGCCTGCAGTGCATCGATAACTCCATGTTGCAAGTAGTCGTCCATCCCCAGATCACGATCTTCCGCGACCGGGTTACGCCACGAAATCATGAAGACGACATGACCGCGCTCAATGAGAAACCGCACCAGCGAATTGTGACCCGACAGGTCGAGGATGTAGTACTTCATGATCCACGCCGGCACGATGAGCAGTGGTTCGGCAAACACGGTCTCGGTGACGGGCGTGTAACGGATCAGTTCAATGAGCTCGTTGCGATAGACCACCTCGCCAGGTGTCGCCGCCACCTCGTGGCCCGGACGAAAGTGCTCGGCCTCCGGAGGCTGTTGCCCGGCCAGACTATGTTGCCAGTCCTCCAGCAGAAGTTGCTGGCCGCGCAGCAGGTTGGCACCGGATTCGCGCAAGGTGGCGTCGAGCACCACCGGATTGGCCAGCGGATGATTGGACGGTGACACCACATCAAGACACTGTCGCGCGACAAAGGCCACCACCTGTTCGTGGTGGGCCGACATCCCGCCGATACCGTTTGTCGCATGATGCCACCACTGCTGCTGCAGCAAAAAACCTTGCGACAGCCAGTTGAATGGCCAACGTTGCCAGGCAGGATCATCGAAACGATGGTCCTGCGGTAACGGCTCGATACAGCGTCGGGGAGCCTGGCCTTGTGCCAGCGCGAGCGTATAACTGGTCAGTCGAGACTGCTGCCGCAATACCTGTCCGATTAACTGCCATTGCTTGCCCGGTGAAGTCGACAGATGCAGCCACCAGTCGATCCCGGCCAGACCCAGCGCCGCCGGCGAAATACCCGAGGTAAGCCGACCAACCAGACCGTGCAGCAGACGGTCGAGACTGGTCGGCGACACACTCCAGTGGTCGTCATATTGCCGCCGTGGCGCTAAAGGCATCGTTTTTCTTCCGAGAATAAATGGGTAAAAAGGCACATGAGTGGAGAACCACATGAGCGGAGAACCACATCGAAGCGGCCTATCGTACGATGCCGCAGCGCGAGCCGGACTGCAGCAACGACCAACGGTTGATGTGGATCAAGTAACAATCAATCAAGCCAGAGATGGCTAAGACGCATATCGACTTGCCAGGCTGGCCGCACTACACTCAGACGTTACGATCGCTGTTGTTGTTGCATCCACACCGCACAACGGTTGTCAGCCCGAAGAAAATCCTTCTCTGCAAGGCCAGGTCATCCGTTACCAGGAGCTGCTTCATGTCTTACAAGACCATACTCATCCATCTCGACGAATCACCCAACATCGATGCCCGCATCAATCTGGCCGCGCAACTGGCCCTTACCCACGAAGCCCATCTGATCGGACTCGCCACTACCGGTATTTCACGCTACTTCTACGAATCGATGGCTACCGCCGCAAGCGAGGCAGGCATCGGCCCGTACATGGACACCCTGCGCGAGCGGGCAAGCGCGCGACTCCAGCACTTTGAAGACAAGGTACGACAGCTCGGCGTCAGCTCCTATGAAAAGCATCTGGCCGACGACGAAGCCGAAGGCTGCCTGGCCTTGCGCGCACGCTATTGCGACCTCGTCATCCTTGGCCAATACGATCCTGAAGGCAGCATTCCGTCGGTCTATGCCGACCTCCCCGAATACGTCACCCTCAACGGTGGCTGTCCGGTCCTGATCATTCCGTATGTCGGTTCCTATCCGCTGAAGCCCGAGCACATTCTGATTGCCTGGGATGGTGGTCAGGAAGCGGCGAAGGCAGTTCGCAACGCACTGCCCTTCCTGCAGGCGGCCAAATCGGTCGAGGTCGCCGTCTTCAATGCACAGCAAGATCCGGCCAACCACGGCGAGGAGCCCGGTGCCGATATCGCCCTGTATCTGGCACGACATCACGTGAAGGCCAACGTGCGTCAGGAGCAGGTCGAGATTCCGGTCGGCGAAGCCTTGCTGTCACTGGCCGCCGATCTCCATGCCGACCTGCTGGTAATGGGCTGCTACGGACATTCGCGGTTCCGTGAAGTCTTGCTCGGGGGAGTCAGCCGGACCATCCTTGATTCCATCACGCTGCCTGTTCTGATGTCCCATTAGTAGTGCCTCGGGTGGCGCGCGTCGGCACAAAAAACCGTGCCCACGCCACTACCGGGCATCGCCTCAAGTGAGGCAACCATTCTGTCAAACGATTACGAGATCACGGGCTCATGGCGGCTCACGGCGGCTCACGGCAGATCAAAGCGTAACAAGCTCGGTATGACCGAAACCCTGCCGATAATCGAGCATCGACACAATCACTGGCCGAATCTCCAGCAGGATAACGTCCGAACTTTCAAACGGATACTCACCGGTCCACTTTGCCACCTGCGGATAGCGTCGCGCCATGCGTTCGCTTGCATGACGTATCGCGTCGGGCTCTTCCAGAATCCGCGCGTACGCAGCAATCGACAGACCCTGGATATCATCCCAGTCCACGTAACTGGCATTGATCGTCAACGACACCTTGTTGCAGTAGCGAATATTGCTGGCTTTCTGGCTATGGATGCCAATGCCGACATACAGAACCAGGTCGTCGTTGGCATAACTGACTGTCGTGGCCTGTGGAAAGCCATCCGGCCGCATCGTGGCCAGCGTCATGTCCTTGCCGATGTCGATGATGTGACGAATGAATTTATGTTGACGGGTATCCATTAATGACTCCGGAGCAAAATAGGGTTCCAGTGTCTGACTGGCTTGCGTCAGCAACATTGATCCCGGTCAGCACCCCGGTAAATTGACGGTGGTGAACGCGAAACCATCCGGAAGCAGACTCAGCCGCGCTGATAAAACCGCACCATCTCCGCAGCGATCCGGTCCAGCGGCATCTCGACATCGACGGCACCCAATTTGACTGCCTCGCGCGGCATGCCATAGACCACGCAACTGGCTTCATCCTGTCCGACCGTCGGTGCGCCGGCGTCATGCATGTCACGCAAGCCACGTGCACCGTCGTCGCCCATGCCGGTCATGATGATCCCAAGTGCGTTACGACCAGCCACCTGTGCAACCGACTTGAACAGTACATCGACCGATGGCTTGTGGCGGTTGACCGGCGGCCCGTCGAGCACTTCTACCTGATAGTAAGCGCCGCTACGAGTTAGTCGCATATGCAGACCACCGGGTGCGATCAGCGCACGGCCCGGCATGACCCGGTCGCCGTGGCGTGCTTCGCGCACTTCAATTGCACACAAGGTATTAAGACGGTTAGCGAACAGCGCAGTGAATTTTTCCGGCATGTGCTGCACGACGACGATGCCTGCCGAAACCCGCGGCAAGGCGGTCAGTATCACTTCCAGCGCCTGTGTGCCGCCGGTCGAGGTGCCGATTGCGATGACCTTGTCGGTCGTCTGCGCCAGTGCACCGGGAGGCAGTGGCTTGTCGTTGCGGGCCGTGTTCGCACTGGCTTGCGGTGCGGTGATCGACTCGCGGGCGAAGCGCTTTGGTTTCGATAGCGCAGCCTGCTTGACACTGCGGATCAGCTCGACAGCCGATTCCGACAAAAAATCCTTGAGCCCCAGCTTGGGCTTGGTCACATAACTGACTGCCCCCGCCGCCAGTGCCTGCATTGTCGTCTCGGCCCCTTTTTCCGTCAGCGTCGAACAGATCACCACCGGCGTAGGCCGCTCGCTCATGATTTTTTTCAGGAAGGTAATGCCATCCATGCGCGGCATCTCGACATCGAGAATGAGTACATCGGGCCATTCCACCGCCATTTTTTCCTGCGCCAGAATCGGGTCAGCCGCCGACGACAGGACCTGGATGTGCGGATCTTTCGACAACAGCGCCGTCAGGACCTGGCGTACTACGGCCGAGTCATCGACGATCATTACCTTGATTACGTTTGTCATAGGACCACATCTTTTTGATCAGAGTCTATCCAGTCGAACTTCAACCAGACGTCGCCGGTGGCGACATCGAAATACAAACGTCGGTAGCCATTGCTACCGACATGTTCAGCCGTAATGGCCAATCCGGCGTGCTGCACCATCTTCCGGGCCACAGCGATATTACGCTCACCGATATCGTTGACCAGAAAACCAGCTCCGAACATGCGACCGCCACCAAATATCTTGGCAACACATTCGCTCAGTCGCACGCCATTGCGCAGCAGTTCAGCCTGCATCAGCGCAAAAGCGGTTTCGCCATAACGACCGCTGGCGCGCCGCTCCTTGGCATCGACGGCATCGACTGGCAAGATGAAGTGACAGATGCACCCCAGCTTGCGCGCCGGATGCCAGAGCGTGATTGCGACACAGGAACCGAGCAGCGTGCCGAAGACTTCGCGCCGGAAGCCCACACCCAGCTCACCCGGATTGAGAAAAATTTCGCGCTCGGCCAGACTCGAAAAGGGGATCGGATTCATTGACGCCGTTCCATGCAATACGCACCGGGACCAAATGAAATCAAGCCGTCGATAAGTCCGTTGAGGCTCTCGGCCATGCCGACAAACAGCACGCCACCGGGCACCAGTGCCGACAGCAGTTGTCCGACCACCTTGCGTTTGACGGGTGGATCAAAATAGATCAATACATTGCGCAGGAAGATCACATCGAACGGCACCAGATCAGGCAACGGTTCGATCAGATTGATCTGCGCAAATTCCGTTTTATCGCGCAGGGCCCGGTCAATGAGCAAGGAACCTTCATAAGGACCGGAACCCTGCAGGCAATACCGGCGCAGGTAATCCGGCGGAATTTCGTGCGTCCGGTCAAAACTGTAATTGGCGCGTCGAGCGGTTTCCAGCACACGCGTGCTGATGTCGGAGCCGCGGATTTCCCAGTTGGGTGCGCGGCCGACGCGACCGAGTTCGGCCAGCGTCATCGCAATCGTGTAGACCTCTTCGCCGGTCGAGCAGGCAGCGCTCCAGACCCGGAAAGTCCGGTTGCGCGGGGCCGCTTCGGCGACTGTCGACAACATCGAAAAATGCTTGGCTTCGCGAAAAAAATAGGTCTCGTTGGTGGTCAGCAAATCGATCGCGGTCTGCAACTCGACCGGATGCTGGCCCGATAGCAGGTACGCGAAATACTCGCCGTACGAGGCCAGCCCGAGTACCTGGATACGCTTGAACAGGCGTCCGCAAATCAGCGCCTTTTTGGCCGGTGTCAGCGCAATGCCGGTTTCACGAAACAGCAGGTCGCGGATGGTGGAAAACTCGCGCTCGCTCAGGGCGTTCAATTCCATAGCAAACCATTCAACAAAAAAACTCCTTTCGATGTACTGACAGGCCTAGCAGCCTGTCGGACTTGAACAAGCAAAGCACAGTCAAGACCTGAATTTGCTTAAAAAACAGGCAGAGATATTCA
>NZ_JASJWR010000041.1:0-31747 GCF_035019065.1 Actimicrobium sp. CCI2.3
AACCCCACCCGCCCCAACAAAATAACTCTCGGTCCCCGCGACACTGAAGTTGTACACCTGCAGCGGCAGCGCAACGGCGTCATTGCGCAACACCAGCGCATCGCCGTGCTGGCCCGCGATGACGTCGTCGTCGGTGATGGTGCGCGCTTCGGTCCAGCCCTTGCCTTGCACCCAGAGCGGGTGTTCGTCGGTCAGTTTGAAGGTGTCGAACTCGGTTTGCAGCAGCCGGTAGCTCGGGGCGATGCGGCCGAAGGTGCGGGTGACGGTTTGCGGGTGATCGGCGTAGCTGCGCTCGTTGCGTGAAAGAACTTGCTGACCGATGGCGATCTGCTCGATCGGGAGTGGCCCCTGCGCCGTCAGCACGAGCGTCCCTGCAGCGAAACTGGCGCAGCCAAAGTCGTGCTTGACGGCGGCGACCGCCTCGGACAATTTGCCGGTGTATCTGGTTAGCCGTGTCGCCAGCTTGAGCATGATGACGGGGCTGACGTAAGTGCCAATGACTTTGCCCATGTCGTAGGCACTGCACTGGGTCGCGCGGGTGATGGCATCGATGGCTTCCTGGCCGAGCAGTTCGGCCAGTTTCAGCAAGGTGCCTTCGGGGTCGTTGTAAAACGCCTTGCCGAGATCGATCAGGCCCAGTACGACGTCATCGACATTGCCAATCAGGCTGAACAAGTCGCCGATCTGGTCTTTCAATCCGGTCAGCAAGCCCTTGACGAATTCATAGCCATAGACCAGCCCGTTCTTTACCTCGCCCCAGGCACTGCCCCAGAAACTCTGGTCGGCATCGCTGGCACCCTTGTTGTCGGCACCGGGCGTCGTCTTGTCGCAGACGTCTTCAATGAAGCGGCAATGGTTGGCCTCGGCCCAGGCTTGCCTGGCTTCCTTGCTGGCAAAACAGACTGGCGGCGGATTGCAGATTTGCCAGACCGGCGTGGCGGCCTGCGCCAGCGGTGCGATACCGTGGATCAGACTCATCATCACCAGCAGGACGATGACGACCACGCGCTGCAAGGCGGTGCGCCGCAGGAAGGTCATAAGCATGGCGGCTCCGGAGTCGGTTCAGGGCTGGCGGGCGGCGGCTCGGTGCAAAAGGCGCTGCCGCAATCCGGCGCGGGTCCGGCTGGCGCGGATGGATCACCGGGGTCGTTCGGATGTCCGCCCTTGCCGGGACCGGGTGTCGAGGCATTGCTTCCTTCGATGGCGTCCGACTGCATCTGCACCGTGACGTGCGTGACCACCGGGATGCGACCGGCATCGATGAGAGCCGATGCCGCCGGGTCGGTGCCGTTGTCCTGCCACTGCAGATAGCGGGTGTAAAGCCGGCCCACCAGCGGCACTTGCGGCCGGTAGCCCATCGTGATGCGCAACTTGAGCAGATTGGCGTCCTGGATGTTCTGGCCGGATCGCGGCAGGATGACGCTGGCCGGTTTGAACGATTGGCCGCTATTCGGAATCACATGCCGGCTGTCGGGCAAGCGATAGCGTGCCTGCAATGCCGGGCTGTTGAAGTCGGTAAAACTTTCTGCGGTGGGATTGAGGATGTCGATGCGGGCATTGGACCGGACGTCGCTAAGTGCACGATCGAACGCGGCTTGCAATTGGCCGGGCGAAGTACCGCCGCCGTAGATCGGCACGAGGGCGCTGGCGTAGGCGGTTTCGATGCTGCCAAGGCTGGCGTTGGCGACACTGCCGGCGCGTGCCGCCATGAAGCTGGCGTGGTTGTACTGGTTCCTGGTGAAAGACAGCAAGCCGACCTGCAGCATCGACAAACCGGTCATCATCAGCAGCGGGCCGATCACCGTGAATTCGATCACAGCCGAGCCGCGCGGCTTGCGCGGAAGGATGCGGATTGCGCGGGCTGTACGGCTCGCTCGGAGCGTGGTTGGTGTCATCGATGGTGGCAAGTTGGAACCGGCAGTAGCGATCACTACTACGGGTTACAAGATGCTATCGACGACTTGCGCGCGACACCACGATTTGGTCAAGTTACTGTGCTGCTGGCAATTTCGGCGCGACACTCTCCAGCGAAATCCAAGCGCGGCAGCATTGCGGTCGCCAATATCACGCGACGGCTTGCCTGGCCAAACCCCTTGCCTGCGTCATTTCAACCAAGGACTCAACAAGGGCAGCAAGGTGATCCTCGACTTCGACGGCACAGATATGGCGGCGTCGGCCGCTACCGGTTACCGATCGTGTAAGGTGCAAGAAAGAAAACAACCGCATAATGTCTGGCAATCCCATCCGGTAACCGGCACATTCATCCAGCACGATCACCGCCGCATTCTCGCCAAGAAGAAAAAGGCCCACCTCAGGAGACAGCATGTCCGCACAAGAGTCTTATCGCAGCAAGCGCACCACCGCCGAAGCGGCTATCCGTCTGATTCGCCATGGCGATGCGGTCATCGTGCCGACCGGTGTCGGCGAGCCACCGACCCTGTTGACGGCGCTATCGGAACACCGACGCGATTTTCAGGATGTGAAGGTGCTGCAAATTCTGGCAGTGCGCAAATACGGCTACTTCGATCCGGAGACCGCCAGCAATGTGCGGCACGCGGCACTGTTCTTCGGACCGGCGTCGCGCGCGGCCGGGCAAGCCGGTTGGGCAGACTTCATCCCGAATTATTTTTCCGAAATCCCGGCCATGATCCGGCAGGGCCAGGTTGCCGCCGACGTGGTGCTGTCGATCGCCTCACCGATGGACGAGCATGGTTATTTTTCACTCAGCCTCGGTACCGATTACACGATGGCAGCAGTCGAGAAGGCCCGCGTCATCGTGCTGGAAGTCAATCCGAACGTGCCGTTCACGAATGGCAATTGCCACATCCATATTTCGCAAGTCACTGCCCTGGTCGAAAGCGATGAAGCATTGACCGAAGTCGGCATGCCGGTCATCGGTCCGGTCCAGCAAGCCATCGGCAGTTATGTTGCCGACCTGATCGACGATGGTTCGACACTGCAGATCGGCTACGGCGGGATTCCTGATGCGGTGGTGCTGCAACTGAGCGCCAAGAAAAACCTTGGTATCCATTCCGAAATGATCGGCGACGGCATCCTGTCGCTGGTCGAAAGCGGCGCGGTCGATTGCAGCAAGAAGACCTTCATGAAGGGCAAGATTGTCGGCACCTTCGTGCTCGGTTCACGCAAGCTTTACAAGTTCATCGATCGCAATCCGATGGTCGAAATGCATCCGTCAGACTTCACCAATGACCCGTATCTGGCCGGCCAGAACAACAAACTGGCCGCCATCAATGCGACCCTGCAGGTCGATCTGCTTGGCCAGTGCGGCTCTGAAAGCCTGGCGTCAATGCCGTACTCCGGCACCGGCGGCCAGAGTGATTTCGTGCGCGCGGCCAATCGTTCCGAAGGCGGCAAGGCCTTCATCGTCGTGCCTGCCACGGCCAAGGGCGACACGATTTCACGCATCGCGCCGGTACTGTGTCCGGGCACGCATGTCAGTACCAGCAAGAATGATGTGAACTACGTGGTCACCGAATTTGGTGTCGCCCAGCTGCGTGGCAAATCAGGCAGCCAGCGGGCACGCGAAATGATTTCCATCGCCCATCCGGATTTTCGAGCTGAACTGACGCAGGCCGCCAAGAAGATGGGGTTGTTATAGACAACCGACTCACGAACCTGCCCGTGGCGGCGACAGCGGCGGATTACGCATCAGCCAGCACTCCAGCCAACTCGCCCGCCGCGATTTTCTGATCGACCAGCTCCATGATGCGTTTCTTGTGTTCGATGCTGACATCGTGGAGGTAGGAATTGATGCCAAGCGTCTTGCTGCGGTGATTGTCAATGCCGACCGTTCTTTTGGATCGCATGAAGTTTTCCAGCGTCGTCAATTGTCCTTTGCTATCCCTGATGGGCAACTGGAGATTCGCCATCGATTGCTCGGTCACAAACTTCGTGCACTGTGCGGTAAAGCACAACTCCTCCGGCATTCTGAAAAGATAAAAATTGTGAACATTCAGCTCCGGCACAACGAACCGGGACACGCTTCGCACCGGTGCCGCTGGCTCCTCGACGACCTTGGCATTGACCTTGGCATTGATCTTATCAACCAGATCGTCCACCGTGAATGCACGGCAAAGTATTTCAAACGCATCGGTGATGCACGACTGCGCATCGGCCTGACGGGTACCAACATTCAACATGACTTTGCAATCCGGAAAACTTAGTCCCGCGCGGCGATACCCCTTGGTCATGGAACCCGAGTTTGAGTCAAAGATCAGTACGTACTTGACCTCATCCTTGCGCACGAAGAGCACCGGAATGGCATGTTGCTGGCCCAGCGTCAGGATCACTCCCACCGGACCCGGTTGATGGAAGATGTCAGCGGGAAGTGTTTTACTGAAAAGCGCCAAACGCTTGGTCCGGCTAAACAGCGGCTCGTCGTATTTTTGCTGGTCCTCGATGCGCAGATCGTGCCCGGTCCTCGCGACAAAATCGTCGACCAGCAGCGCCAAGCCCTTCGGGGTCGGCTGGCAAATCATCGGTTCGACCATCACATGGTTGATGTTTTTCCTGTACCCCGAGCCGATTTCGCGGAAGTAGTCATCATATTTGCCGGACTCGTCTTCGCGGTCCTCTTCGGACTCCATCGAAGCAGCAGCCTCCAGCACATTGATCGCAGCAAGCGGATTTGACGGGACAGTGATGTGACGGTTTTTTACGGCGTGGGCACCGCCCGACAAGGCACCGGGGAAGGTCCGCGTCGGCACAAGAGCGCATGGCGATGCCAGCGCATCGGGCGACGTGATCGGAAAATGCAGGGAGGCGCGGCGTATTTTTTCCATTGGTGGATTGACCTGTGTTGATCATGAAGGAAACCCGCCATCCATGACGGATCAGTGTCGCCACGGCACCGGGAAGCGGCTGCAGATCACGCGCGGTTCCAAGCGAGAAAGGACAGGAGGACCGGACCATGGACCACCTTGAGTAACCATGGCGCTTGCGAAGTTCCATACCGGCGGCACTCGGCATGCTAAACGCCATTACGCCCGATGCAGGGCCTGCAATAACGCAATACCGTCCCATTGCCTCGCCGCGCCGTTTTCTGCTTCTCGCACCAGTTCCACCAGCAACCGGTTGGCTGGCGCAGCCCGGCCAAGCGAGGCGGCCAGGGCCACCACGGCCCCGTTGAGGTAAGCGATTTCGGTCTGTCGCCCGGCCTGCAGGTCTTCCCACATCGACGAGCGTGCCTCGGGGTCGATGCGCAACATTTTTGCCGCGATCCGTTTGAACAACCAGTCCGGCAAGCGCAACAGCAGCGGCAATCTGCGTGGCGGGATGGCCGCGACTTGCACAGGAGCGATTCCGGCGGCGTCCAGCATGGCCAGGGCTTCGTCAATCAACAGTGCGAGGCAGCTTCGCCAGGCACGTTGTGACAACTGGGTTTTCAGGGGTAAGCCGGACAGCGCATTGAGCGGATTATTCAGGTTCAGTAGCAGCTTGCCCCACTGCACTTCGAGAAAGTCGGTGCGCTCGATCAGCGGCAAGTGAGCGCTGGCAAACAAGGGCAACCAGGCCGCCAGCAGTGGCGAGGCCTCCACCATCAACTCGCCTTGCGTGCCGCGATGCAATCGTCCGTCATCGGTTTGCACGACATTGAAAGGCACCATGCCGCCCAGCACTTCCCTGTCAGGCAACAATTGCCGCAACGTGACGACGTTGCCTATGCCATTCTGCAAGCTCAGGACTGGCGCGACCGGATTGGCATGCTGAAGGATGAGTCCTGCCGCAGCAGCGGTGTCGCTGCTCTTGACAGTGAGCAGGATCAGGTCGGCGCTGGCCAGTACGTGCGGGTCAAGGTGATAAGGGACATCGCTGCCCGCAAGACGCACTTCGCGTTGCTGCATGTCGGACAGCATCAGTCCGTGTTGCAGCAGGCGTTGGCGCATACGCTCACGTCCGATCAGGACCACGTCGGCACCCGCATCGAGCAGAGCGCCACCGACATACGTGCCGATCGAACCACTGCCCAGCACCACGAGTCGCCTTGTCATGGTTCAGGCGTTTTATCGGCGTCGACCGGCATCGATGGTTTGAGTATCCGCAAGTTCGGCAAGTGCGGGGCGATGTCGTCGAACATCGGAATGGCCGCCATCACCAGCAGCACTACCGCCAACGGCAGCGTGGCGCTAAAGCCCATATGCTTGAAGCCGAAGGCCCCGACCACGCCACCTACCAGGAACATACTCAGGATCAGGCTATGTATCCCAAGTTTGTCACGGTCGGCTCGCACCAGACTGCTGGTACCGTCCTTGTGCCGGCGATTCCAGTAAATCAGCTTGCCCAATTCGATGCCCAAGTCCGTGACCAGACCGGTGACATGCGTGGTGCGGATCTGGGCTTGCGACAGCTTGGTGACGATGGCATTTTGCAAGCCCATGATGAAACACAGCACCATCACGGTGATCGGCAAGATCACACTCACATAGGATTCAAGGTTCGCGCCCAGCAAACCGAACAGCAGCAGCAGGATCGCTTCGAGCGCAAGAGACGTCGCGTATTCACTGTACATCTGCCGATGCCGGGCCCAGTTGATCAGGATCGCCGTCGTGGCAGCACCGGAAATGAAGGCAATCAACGCACAGAAGCCGGCAAACACCATCAGGAAATTACCCAACACAAACTCATCGGCAATCATCGACACGATCCCGGTCATGTGCGATGTGTATTGCTGGACCGCCAGAAATCCACCGGCATTGACCGCTCCGGCGACGAAGGCCAGGACCGCACCGAGCTGACGATTAGCGCGACGCGTGCGAACGGTGCCGGTGAGATTGCGCAAGAACGGGACTGGCATGTCGACCCTGAAGAAATAAGTTAGCCGACAGTGTAACGCCAGCCAGCGCTGCGACTGCCGCCTATACTGCGTCAATGAAAAATTTGCCTGACAAGGATACGCGTAGCGGGTTGCTCGGCGGTCTATCCCCTGTCCTCGACAGCACAACCCGCATCCTGATTCTCGGCAGTTTTCCGGGTGTCGCTTCGCTCGCCGCAGGCCAGTATTACGCGCATCCGCGCAACCAGTTCTGGCCGCTACTGGCGGACGTGCTTCAGCAACCGCTGGCTGCCATGCCTTACCCGGAACGGCTGCAATACCTGCTCTCACAGGGCATCGGTCTGTGGGACGTGATCGACAGTTGCCAGCGCCGTGGCAGTCTCGATAGCGCAATCCGTGATGCGCGCGCCAACGACCTCGTCCGCTTGCAAAGCGACTGCCCGCAACTGCGCCGGGTCTGCTTCAATGGCAAGACCTCGGCTAAATTTGCAACCGAGTTTATGGCATGCGGCATCGACACGCTGGTGCTGCCATCCTCGTCACCAGCCAATGCCATGTCAAGCTTTGCGCAGAAACTGGCGCACTGGCGCGGTATCATCGCGTAACTTTTTTCAGGTAGCGAATTCACCATGCTCATCAAACGCAAGTCCATCGAAGCCCAGGCCAATCACAAGATCGGCCCCGGCAAAAAACCCTTCGTCGCGCCGGTCTCGAAACCGCCACGCAAAATCCGATACGCGCCGGTCACCTTGTCCGAACAGGACGGCGTGCGCTTTCTGCATTTTGGAACCGAGTGGGTGCAAGGCGCGATGCGGCTGCGCAAACCCGACTGGCTCGAACTGGAATACGCACAGCAAATGATGGCGTGGATGCTCTTCATCGACAACCCGGAGCACGTGGTGCAACTGGGACTGGGGACCGGGGCGCTGACCAAGTTCTGTTACCGCACCTTTGTCGAAACCCGGGTCACTGCGGTCGAGCTCAATCCGTCGGTCATCACCATTTGCGAGACGATGTTCAAGATGCCGCCGGAAGATCATCGTCTGCGCGTGCTCGAAATGGATGCCGATGACTTCGTCAATGATCCTGCGAACCTGGAGTCGGTCGATGCGATGCAAGTCGATTTGTATGACGCGACAGCCAAGGGACCGGTGCTGGAATCAGCCGAATTTTATCAATCCTGTGCGGCTTGCCTGCGCCCGGACGGCATCATGACGGTCAATCTGTTTGGCGACCATCCCAGTTTCAATCGCAACCTGAAGGCCATGCGGTTTGTTTTTGATGACGTGATCTGTTTGCCGGAAGTCCATGAGGGCAATGTCGTGGTCCTGGCATTCCGGCGACGACGCCAGATCGACTTTGCCGAGCTCGATGCACTGGCCGCGACCGTGGTGGCGCGCACCAAGTTGCCGGCCAAGAGCTGGGTCAACGGGATCAAGCAGTGGGTGGAGAAATAACGCTGCTGGCAAGTTGGGCACAATAAAGTTGTGCCCAACTTGTTGTGGACCTTACTTCGCCAGATCAACCTTGTCGAAATAATGATGCGCGGTCGCATCCATCTTGAAGCCGATCACTTCCTTGCGTACCGGCGTGAAGCGGACCGAATGGGCGATCTCGATGAGCGGCGCTTCTTCATGGACGATTTCCTGGGCGCGCTCATAAAATTTGGCGCGCTCGGCCTGCACCGACGTTGCCTTGGCTTTTTGCAACTGGGCCTCGAAATCCTTGTTGCACCAGCGCGCCACGTTGCCGCCACCGGCAACCGCATCGCAACCGAGTAGCGGACCAAAGAAATTGTCCGGGTCGCCGTTGTCGCCCGACCAGCCAAACATCATTGCCTGCTGCTCGCCGGTCTTGCTGCGCTTGCGGTACTCGCCCCATTCATACGTCACCAGTTTGGCCTTGACGCCCACCTTGGCCCAATCGGCCTGAATCAGTTCGGCCATGCGCTTGCCATCCGGGTTGTACGGACGGCTGACCGGCAGATACCACAGATCGACTTCGGCACCATTCGGATAACCGGCCTTGGCCAGCAAGGCCTTGGCCTTGGCAACGTCGTACGGATAATCGACGATCTTGTCGTTGTACGACCAGAGCATCGGCGGGATCGGATTCTTGGCATTTTGCCCGGAACCCTGGAACACGGTTTTGAGGATCGATTGCTTGTCGACTGCCATCGTCAATGCCTGGCGAACGAGCTTGTTATCGAAGGGTTTTTTCTCGACATTGAAGGCGATGTAACCGATGTTCAGACCTTCCTTGGTCAGCATCGTCAAGGCAGGATCCGCTTTCATCAAGGCGATGTCGGCCGGTTTCGGGAAGGCCATCACATGACATTCGCCGGCTTTCAGCTTGGCGTAGCGCACCGATGCATCCGGCGTGATGGCATAGATCAGATTATCGATTTTCGGACGGCCACCCCAGTACGCATCGAAGGCCTTGTAGCGGATCACCGCATCCTTCTGGTACGACACGAACTGGAACGCGCCGGTGCCGATCGGCTCGCGATCGACGATCTGCGGTGTGCCGGCGGCTTTCATCTTGTCGGCATATTCGGCCGACTGCACCGAATTGAAATCCATGGCCAGGTTGGCGAGGAACGGCGCTTCCGGATGCAGCAACTTGAAGCGGACCGTCATCGCATCGACCTTTTCGATCTTGTCGACGATCTTGTTCATGCCCATGTCTTCAAAATAGGCGTAGGTCGTGCCCGGCGTGTTCTTGTGGAACGGATGCTGCGGGTCGGCCATGCGGTTGTAGGTGAACACGATGTCATCGGCATTCATGTCGCGGGTCGGCTTGAACTTGGCGCTGCTGTGAAACTTGACACCCTTGCGCAGCGTGAAGGTATAGCTCAGGCCATCGGGTGCGATGGTCCATGATTCGGCCAGGCCAGGGACGATGTTGGTGGTGCCGGTATCAAATTCGACCAGCCGGTTAAACATCGGTACCGACGAGGCATCCATCGTGGTGCCGGTGCTGAAGAATTGCGGATTAAATCCTTCGGGGCTGCCTTCGGAGCAAAATACCAGCGTCTTGGCCGCGCTTGCGGTTGTGGCAAATCCTGCCGACGCGCAGAACATTGCAATCAGGCTGGCCTTGAGGATCAATGTGCGTTGTTGCTTCATGCAGCTTTCTCCAGTTTTGTAGTGGGGGATCACGGACCGGGCGAACGATCAGCCAGCCCGGACATGCGCCCTATTCTGCAGCATAAACCGAGGCACGGGGAACCGGTTCCATCTACCCGGCTACTGACTAGCCAGCTATGGTAAATTCTTTCCCTTGCTTTGCCGACCACTGGCAAAGGAATCCAAAAGGAAAACCTCCATGAATCGTTATCTGGTGAACGCGCTTTATCTCAGCATGGCCGCCTCTGCCTCGACAGCTATCGCTGCCGATGTTCCTGCGACAATAACAACGACGCCAGCACAACAGGCCTCCGGCATCGACCTGCAATACATCGACAAGGGTGTGCGCGCCCAGGATGATTTTTTCAAATACACCAGCGGCAAATGGCTTGCCACGACGGACATCCCCGCCGACAAATCGAGCTGGGGTTCGTTCGCCAAATTGCGTGATGACACGCTGCCGCAACTGCGCGCCATCATCGAAAACGCCGCCAAGGAGTCCGGTGGTACAGCGGAGACCCGCAAGATAGGCGACCTCTACACCAGCTACATGGATGAAGCAAAGCTGGAAGAACTCGGTCTGAAACCGCTGCAAGCGGAGCTCGCAAAGATCGCCGCGCTAAAAGACAAGAAAGAAATCCCAGCCCTGATCGCGCACCTGAGCGAACTTGGTGTGAACACGCCCTATGGCTTTGGCATTCATCAGGATGCCCGCGATTCGACCAAGTACGTGGTCGATCTGGCCCAAAGTGGTCTTGGCCTGCCAGATCGGGATTACTACCTGAAACCGGACGACGCCAAGCTTGTTGCGGCACGCGCGAAGTACCAGGAATACGTGCAGACGTTGCTGACGATGTCGGGCGACAAGGCCGCTGCTGCCAGTGCGCGCGATGTGCTGGCACTGGAAACCGCACTGGCCAAAGTCCAGTGGACCAATGTCGAAAACCGCGATCCGATCAAGACCTACAACAAGCTCGACTTCACCGAACTCGCTGCGCTGGCACCGAAATATGACTGGAAGTCGTATCTGAGCGCCGCTGGCATTGATGGCAAGGTCAATTACGTGATTGTCAGCCAGCCGAGCTATCTGAAAGGCTTCAACACGGTCTTTCAGAAGACCACGTTACCGGTCTGGAAAAAGTACTTTGAAACCCAGCTGATCAGTCGCTACGCCGGCATGCTGTCGAAGCCGTATGTCGATACCAATTTTGCCTACAAGGGCACGGCGCTGCGCGGCATCCCCGAGAACGAACCGCGCTGGAAGCGTGGCGTGATGCTGGTCGAAGCGTCGCTTGGCGAAGCCGTCGGCAAGGTCTATGTGGCGCAGCACTTCCCGCCAGAGCGCAAGGCGCGCATGGAAAAGCTGGTGCAAAACCTGCTGACAGCGTATCGCCAGAGCATCGAGACCATCGACTGGATGAGTCCCGAAACCAAAAAGGAAGCGCAAATCAAGCTGGCCAAGTTCACACCGAAGATCGGTTATCCGAACAAGTGGAAAGATTATTCCGGCGTGCAGATCAGCAAGGATGATCTGGTTGGCAACGTCATGCGCGCGACCACTTTTGCGAATCAAGTCGAGTTGAACAAACTGGGCAAGCCGATTGATCGCGACGAGTGGGGCATGACGCCGCAGACCGTGAACGCGTACTACAACCCGGAGCTCAATGAAATCGTGTTCCCGGCGGCGATCCTGCAACCACCGTTCTTTGATGCCGATGCTGACGACGCGGTCAATTACGGCGGTATCGGTGGCGTGATCGGTCATGAAATCAGCCATGGTTTCGATGACCAGGGCGCCCAGTACGATGGCGATGGCAATCTGCGTGACTGGTGGACCAAGCAGGATCATGAGAAATTTTCTGCCAAGACCAAGATGCTGGTCGCCCAGTACGATGCGTTCTCGCCGCTGCCCGGTTATCACGTCAACGGTGCCTTGACCCTCGGTGAAAACATCGCCGACAACTCCGGGTTGGCCATTACGTACAAAGCCTACAAGCTGTCGTTAGGTGGCAAGGAAGCACCAGTCATCGACGGCCTGACCGGCGACCAGCGCTTGTACATGGGCTGGTCACAAGTCTGGCGCGCCAAGTCGCGTGACGCGCAAACCATCGTGCAGATCAAGACCGACCCGCACTCGCCGGCGCAATATCGCGCCAATGGCTCGCTATCGAACCAGCCAGGTTTTTACACTGCGTTCGGTGTCAAGGAAGGCGACAAGATGTATTTGCCTGCCGCGCAGCGCGTCATTATCTGGTGATGTGATTGCTATGCAGTGATGCTGTGCAGTGATGCTATAAAACCGCCTTGCCACGCCATGGCCAGGCGGATTCAGCGGCCTCTCTGGCGACCTGAAAACACTAGTCTCGTCGAGCCACTGGCGTCAGAAAATACGTGCTCTGCCATTCTTTGACTTTGCCGATAAACGTCAGCATCGTACTGCGCAGCTTCGCGGGCGAGACGTCGTACAGTGGCATCTTCAGCAGGTACACCACCCTTCCCGATGCCGGCGAAACGCAAAACCCCGGGCCATCACCGCAATAGCCCGCATGATTTTCCTTCAGCAATGCCCGATAAATCGCGGTCTCGTTTTTTAGCGGCGCAGTGCCGAACACGATACGTAAATGCAGTGCGTCGACGGCAATGTCTTCTTCGTACAGGAGCGAGAACTCGACGCCATGCAGTTCCATCGACTCGCCCTCCAGCAGACGGTCCGGCCAGTGGTCATCTTCGACCTCGCAAAAGGCCCGGACCAGGGTTTCAAAACGGTGTCTCATCGGATCTCCATTACGCAATGATGCCGAGATAAGTAACCGGAAAGACAGCCCGGTTCCTGCGCCTGCATTGGCACCGGGAGAATGGAACCAAGCGAACACAGCGCACACCTACTGCCGTACCCGCAGCAAAATCCACTCTGCAACCCGGCACGCAAGGACACCATGCATTCCGAATTCAAACAGCTCGTCGAGGGGCTGTGCACCCTGACCGGATATACGGCCCCCCAACGCATCATCGATGGCGGTGGCATGACGATCGAGGACGTTACCTTTACGCTGATGCACAAGCCCACTGTCGATCCCGGGGCACTGTTTCTGCATGCGGATTTCGGCCCGTGCGACCTCGAAGAACAGGCTGCTCTGTATCCGCTGATACTGCAGGAAAACATGATGCTGCTCAGCACCCGAGATTGCACGTTCAGCGTGTCGCCGACCACGGAGTGCGTCGTCCTGATCGAGAAAATTTCGTTGGCGGATCACACGCCCGACACCTTGCTGGTCCTGCTGCGCTCCTTGACGCGCCGGATTAACTACTTCAACAAGCACCACCGCGCTGACCACATCGGTTCCCGACGACGGTTTCTGCGCAACGCAGAGCTACGTGCACCGCGGTAGAAAATAGTTTATGCACTTTTTTTTGATTGTCCGTGTGGTCCTGGCTTCATCTTTTTGTTGGCCACCTTGTTGTTTGTACCGCAGCGCTATTTGACGGACTGTATCCGATCGATTACACTTTGACTATGACGTACACCGTAAAGCGACTAGAAGCATTCTCTGTCTGGCTCAATGGGCTGAAAGACGACATGACACGTCAGCGCTTGATTAAGCGCTTGCGGAAAGTGCAGTTAGGGAACTTGGGGGATACGGAGACTGCAGGAAACGGCGTGTATGAACTGCGCGAACACTTCGGTCCAGGCTGGCGCATGTACTACGTCCAGCGGGGAAGCACAATCGTCGTGATGCTCGGTGGGGGCAGTAAGGCGACGCAACAAGCGGACATCAGCAAGGCAATTGCACTATCCAACACTTTGGAAGACTGACATGAGCAAAAAAATTAAGATTTCTGATATCCCCGATTTCGATGCTGCTGAATATCTGCAAAGCGATGAGGATATTGCAGCGTACCTAACAACCGTACTCGAAGAAAACGATTCTTCATTGCTAGCTGCGGCGCTTGGAGATATTGCACGGTCACGTGGAATGACTCAAGTGGCGAAGGATTCTGGCATCACGCGAGAAGCGCTGTACAAAGCGTTACGCCCTGGTAGCGAACCGCGATTCGATACGATTAGACGGGTATGTGCGGCATTCGGCGTGCGCCTGATTGCGCAGGCAATACATACTTGAAAAGAAGCACAAAATCATTTAAACACCGGAGGACAATAGCCTTTTTCAGGCAGATACGCATCGAATAAGCGACGTGTCCGAGCCGCACGAAATGCTTGTACAGAAATTGCCTTGATATCTTTAGCTCATGCGCCTTCTGCTTCACTCTCTCCACTTCAGGAAATATTTCGCTCTCATCATATTGCCGGAATGACTTGTAGGATTTAACAACGGCGCATTCGGAATCCGCCACTAAGAGATCGATGCATCGGCCAGCAAAAAATCGATCACCTCGGCGTTAAAGCGCTGCGCGACTTCCCGATTTGGCAAATGTCCGGCATTGAGTTCGACGTAGCACGCACCATTGATCTGCGCTGCCAGTCGGCGCGTCTGTGCTGGCGGTGTCATGCGGTCGCGCTTGCCGCCAATGACAAGGGTTGGCACGTTGATGCAGGACAGGCTGTCGCGCAAGTCCATGTCGCGTATCGCGGTGCAAGCGGCAATCAATCCGGTGGGTGACGTCTGCAGCAACATCTCCCGCACCACACCAACCTGATGGGCAGCATGACGTTCGAAGTCGCGGGTGAACCAGCGGTCGATCAGGAGCGGGATGATCGCCTTCACACCCATCTGGCGAACTTGCTCGATCCAGCCGTCCCAGACCGAGGGCGGCCCCAGCAATGGGGCTGCATTGGACACCACCAGTCGCTCGATGCGCGCCGGATGGTGGATTGCCAGCCAGAGCGCGGTCATGCCACCGAGTGAACTGCCGCAACAATGGGCACGCGCGATGCCGAGATGGTCCATCAGGTCAATGACGTCTTCGCTCAAGTCGGCCAGGGACGCCGCGCCATTTCGCATTACCGACTTGCCATGACCACGCGTGTCGTAACGCAGTATGCGGAAATGCTCCTGCAACACTGGCATCTGCGGTTCCCAAATATCGAGTGACGTCCCCAGCGCGTTCAACAGGATCAACCAGGGTGCATCGACGGGTCCGTCAATGCGGTAATGCAGCGGTATCTGGCCAGCAGTAAATAGCATGGGAGTTTGCGCGGGAGCGGCAGGCAGGCCGGAAAACTCCTGCCAGGTGTGCAAGACGCGATCGACAAAGCTCGCCGACTGGCCGCTGTAACTGGCTGGTTCAAGCAAGCGATCAAGCTCGCGTGCACTGAAATGCAGACTGACCACACCGTATTGATCGAGCACATCACGCAGTGCCTGATCGCTATGTGCCGCTTGCTCGCTGGCCTGGGCAACCAGCGCATCGGCAGACTGCCGACCGATCTTGCGAGCAAGCGCCAGCGTCAGTGGCTCGGCCAGAATGCGTCCGCGTGTCAACGCTAGATTAGCCTGCATACGCCCGGCGTCGACCTTCATGCTGCTGGCTTGCACCTGTAATTGTTCCAGCGCAGCGGCACAGAGCACTACGATCTGCGGCAATATCTGCGCAGCAGCATCGCCATCCTGATCGATCTGACCCTCGTGATCAGGCAACATCACGGCTAGCATCGCAGCGACCAGCGCCGGAACCTGCTGCGTTGCGGCCAGCGTGGACGACCAGCCAATCGAGGGCATGACCGGAAAAGCCAGCTCAGCCACTTCAGTCTGGTTGAGCAGAATCATGTCATGGGCGATCTTGCCGAGAGAGGCTGCCAGCAAACCCAGCGTTGTGGCCACCTCGGCAAAACGATCGCGCTGACCGTGCCACGGCATGTCAGGCAGACTCAGTTTTAGCGTCGCCGCCAGTGCGCTGGCCACCGGCAGTGCCGCATCACCAAGACTGGCCAGCGTGCCCGTGGTGCCTCCGAACTGCAGCATCAGCAAGCGCGAGCGCAACGTCTGCAGACGCTGTTGATGGCGGAGCAAGGCATCGAGCCACCCGGCAGTTTTGAGGCCGAAAGTAATCGGCAAACCATGCTGCAATCCGACCCGCCCGACTTGTGCCGTATGCCGGTGACGATCGGCAAACTCTGCGAGTACGGCAACAAATCGGGCGAGGTCTGCCTCGATACCATCGAGCGCCACGCGCAATTGCAGCACTAACGCGGTATCTGCGAGATCCTGCAAGGACATGCCCCAATGGACGTAATTGGCAGCCTCGGCATCGCGCTCGGCCACTGCAACGGTCAGTTGTCGCACCACATCCTGGGGCAGATCCGTCGAGATCAGATCACGTCGGCAGCAGTCAGCGATCTGGGTTGCGCAGGCCGCGCTAATGACGCCATGCTGCGCCAGCGCACCGGCCAGGGCGGCTTCGATATCGAGCAAGGTCCGGATCCGGTTGTGTTCGGCGAACGCCGATTGCGACGGGCTGGTCAATTCAGCATCGGCAGGGTTCATGATGACGAACAGTCAGTGGTTGAAAAAAAAGGTTGTGGCTGACGTGCTAGCATCCTTGCTGTTTCTCCACGCTTATCTCACACCGGACTCATCATGACTTCCCCTGCCACGAACCAATTATTTGCCACTCTCGACGAACCGGCACAAGTGCTCGTCATCGGGGCCTCGGGCGGAATCGGCCTGGCGCTCACGGCGCAGTTGCTGGCACACCCCCGGGTTGGACACGTGACCGCAGCAGCGCGCCATGCTGCAGATTCGGCCGAACTTGCCGAATTAAAAACGCGTTACCCAACCCGACTTGCTCTTGTTTGTGCCGACATCACCGACAGCACCAGTCTTCAGTCTTTGGCGGCAGGCCTGCCTGTTCCAACCCTGCATCTGGTTATCAATGCGACGGGCTTGTTGCATGGGGCGGCACTGTCACCGGAGAAATCCCTGTCCGCTGTGACCGCCGACAACCTTCAGCGCGTCTTTGCCGTCAACGCCTTCGGCCCCATTCTGCTGGCACAGGCAATGCTGCCCTTGATGCGGCACAACACATCGTCAGTCTTCGCGTCGTTATCGGCGCGGGTTGGTTCGATCGGGGATAACAAACTCGGTGGCTGGTATGCCTACCGGGCCGCGAAGGCCGCGCAGAATCAGTTGCTGAAAACTGCGGCAATTGAATGTCGTCGCACCCATCCGCAACTCAGCATCCAGTTGCTGCATCCGGGCACGGTTGATAGCGCGCTGTCGCGACCATTTCAACGTGGTGTGACAGAGGGAAAATTATTCGATCCGGCGCGTGCTGCAGCGCAGCTGCTGGCCGTGATCGCGACGGCAACGCCCGGCAATAGCGGGCGTTTTGTCGCATGGGATGGCACCGAAGTGCCCTGGTAATGCCGTCCTGACTAGCGTTTTGCCGAAGGAAAAAACACCTGCTGTCCGTCTACACGAAATGCCGCGATTTCTGCCTGACCAGCCGGCGAGGTAATCCAGTCGATGAGCTGGTTGGTCGCCTTCTGGTTACTATCCGGGAACCGCGCTGGATTGACAGCAATGATGCCATAGGGATTGAACATGGACTTGTCGCCTTCGACAGCAATGATCAGTCCCGTCTTGGCGCGATAGGCGCTAAAGGTTGCGCGATCAGTCAGCGTGTAAGCCTGCAATTCGCCCGCCATCGTTAGCACTTCACCCATGCCGCGTCCAGCCGATACATAGGCGCTGCCTTGTGGTTTGACGCCAGCCGTTTTCCAGTACGCCTGCTCCATCTGTTCGGTACCTGAATTGTCGCCGCGTGAGACAAATTTGGCTTTGCTGGCGACCACTTTTTTCAGGCTGCCGACGATATCCTTGCTGCCAGCGACACCCGCCGGATCGCTGGCCGGGCCGACCAGGATGAAGTCGTTGTACATCACGTCCTGTCGATTGACACCGTAGCCGTCAGCAACAAACTTGTCTTCTGACAAGCGCGCGTGCACCAGCGTGACATCGACATCGCCATTTTTGGCCAACTCCAGCGCCTTGCCCGTGCCCACTGAAATGACTTGTACTTTCACATCGTATTTTTTTTCAAAAACGGGCAGCAGGACCTTGAGCAAGCCGGAATTCTCGGTGCTGGTTGTCGTCGAGAGTTTGAGAACTTGCTGTGCTGACGCCAGTGGAGCAACAGCGCCCGCGAGCAAGACGACGGATAACTGCAGGACGAGACGACGGATCATGATGAGACCTTTCAGGGTGGTTAATCGTTACGCATGGCGGGTTCACGCATTGTTAGCCGGCCATCCTTGAGTTTCAAGCGCCGCACACCAGGCAAGCCGATCAGGTCACGATCATGGCATGCCATGATGACGCTGCGCCCCTCCGCCAGCAGGGTCGGGATCAATCCGATGACTTGCTCGCGCGCGGGACCGTCGAGATTGGCGGTAGGCTCATCGAGCAACAGCAGTTGCGGTTGCAGCACGCGCGCGCGGGCCAGTGCGACGCGCTGCTTCTCGCCGCCTGACCAGTGCTGCGGTTGCGTACCATGCAGGTGCAGGATGCCTGCCCACTCCATGGCCTCGGCCACGCGCTGTCGTAGCGCCGCTTTGGCGACACCGCGTGCGGCCAGGCCATACCCGACATTGGCTTCGACCGTGGTCGAAAACATGACCGGATGCTGATGCACGTAAAGGATGGCATCGCGCAACGGTGCCGGGTACGGAGAGAGAGTGACCGGCTTGCCCATGAAATAGGCAGACTCGATCCTGGCCGCCTGCAGTCCACAGAGGATACGCAGCAAGCTGCTCTTGCCGGAGCCATTGGCACCGGTCAGCACGTAGGCACTGGAAGGAGCAATGTCAAGGTGCTCAATATCGATCAGCAACCGTTCGCCAAAGCGCAGTTGCAACCCGTCGATTGTCAGCAGCGCGCTCATCGAGTATCCCCTTGCAGCAACAGCAGCGCGGCGTTGATAGCCAGGGCGATGGCGATTAACACCATCCCTAGCGCGATACCCTGTGCGAATTCACCCTTGCTGGTTTCGAGTGCAATAGCGGTCGTGATGGTCCTGGTTTCACCCGCGATGTTCCCGCCGACCATCATCGCGCAACCGACTTCCGATATGACCCGGCCGAAACCATTGATAATCGCGGCCATCACGCCAAAGCGTACTTCACGCAAGACAGTCCACATGACCCGCCAGCGCGATGCCCCGAGCGTGGTCGCGGTTTCAGCGAGACGTGGGTCGGCAGCCTGCACGGCTGCCAGCGTGAAAGCGACCAGCACTGGCACGGCAATGAGCACTTGACCGACAATCAATCCCGCTTGCGAGAATAGCCAGCGCAACTCACCGGCTGGTCCGCTGCGCGATAACAGCAAATACAGCAACAAGCCAATTAACACCGTCGGAATGGACAGCGACACTTGCGCAAGCCAGATCACCACACGGCGTCCGGGGAACAGCTGAGAGGCCACGAGATAGCCAATCAGCACCGCGCACGGCGTGGCGATAAGCAAGCCAATCACGGAAGTGGATACGGACACCCAGACGATGCGCCAGAGTTCCGCATCGCCAGAAAAGAGTAGCGAGAACGCGGCCAGCGTTGCGTCGATCAGCGACACGACACGGACATCAATGCCATCAGCCTAGGCAACCTTCAATGTGCCATCAAATAGTTCGGGCTCGAACACCAGGCGCTCCTTACCTGTCAGTAACAGGAAATGCTTGCCGCTACAGCGCGCCAGCAAGGCCATGCCTAACTGCTCGGCGACCATGTGTCCCATTTGGGTCGTGCCGGAGCGCGACAGCAGGAATGGAATCCCCATCTGCCCGCCCTTGATGACCATCTCGGAAGTGAGCCGTCCGGTGGTGTAAAAAATCTTGTCGTCGCCGGCCATGCCATCGAGCCACATTCGCCCGGCGATCGCATCAACGGCATTGTGCCTGCCAACATCTTCGACGAAATACAGCAACTCGCCCTCTGACGTGAACAACGCACAGCCGTGCACCGATCCAGCCTGCTTGTAAATTGATTGCTGGGTCCGAATCGTGTCGACAATGCGGATCAGCACTGATTGCTTTAACTTCGCATCCGGCGAGAGCCGAATCGCCGCGACATCATCCATCAGTCCGCCGAACACCGAACCCTGGCCGCAACCGGTTGTGACGACCCGCTTGGCGGTCCGTGCTTCGATGTCATCGATGCCATTGCGAGTAGTGACGGCAACGGCTTCGACATCCCAGTCCACCTGCACCGACACCACATCCTCGAGTTGACGAATGAAGCGCTGGTTGCGCAAGTAACCCAGCGTCAATGCTTCCGGTGCACCGCCGAGCGTCATCAGCGTCACGAGTTCACGCTTGTCGACATACACGGTCAGTGGCCGTTCGGCCGGGATCGAGATGAGCGAGACACGGCCGCGTTCGTCCGTGACCTCGACTTCACGGGTCAGGTCGACATGCGCATTGGTCAGTTGGGGACGGTAGCGGGTCAAAATGCGTTACTTGACGTTGACGGTGATCGTTTTGCTCAGCGGTTCACCGTAGGACTGGTGTGCACCATTGGCAAATTGCAGCGTCAGCTTGTACGTACCAGGCTTCAGTGTGACTGTCGCTTCGGTCTGACCTTTGCCAAAGTGGATGTGCGTTTCATCGAAAGGCACAGACTCGCCGGCTGGAATGGCCGTGGCGTTGATCAGCAAGTGGTGATGCCCGCTGGTTGGTGACAATTCACCGGCCGGCTTGACTTCCATGCCCTCAACGGCAAATTTCACCGGAAAGGTGGTCGGCACCGTTGCGCCGTCCGCAGGCTCAACGAACGACACCGAAGCAGCGTGAGCCATCGATGACAACAGCAATGAGGCAAGCAAAAAAGAGAGATTTTTAATCATCGTATTTCCTTATTTTTTGACAGGTTCTTTGTTCCAGGACGGCGCGTTTGCCACATCAGCTCTTGGCAGCCACCTTGGTCGCCACGTATGGACCAGGATTAGCGCAAGCTGGCAGGCCTTCTACCGGCTTGCTTGCGGGCGCCTTGGTTTTAAAATAATACGTTGCTGTTTTGTCCTGCGCCAGACATAACTGGTAGGACGCAATGTTGGCAGACCACGCCGCTTTCGCCTTGACTTCGTCAGCCTTGGCGACAGCTTCGTCGCTCGGCGCGGGTAATTTGGCCATGGCAATACTGGCAAACAAGATGCCGACGGCGAGTGCAATAATTTTTTTCATGGTGATTTCCTGATCAGGTTGCACTGCTTGGCTGCGGCGCATGACTGCGCTCTGCCGCTTCTTCGGTACGATTGCGCGGCACCTTGCCGGCTTCGATATCGGCATACCACAAATCGTGATGTTCCTTGGCCCATGCGTCGTCAACATAACCCGTTCGCATTGCCTTGTACGCACCATCCATGCCGATACTACCGATGTAGATGTGACCCATAGCCATCGTCGAGACCAGTACGGCGGCGACCAGGTGAATCACGTTGGCGATCTGCATGACGCTGCGCGGATAGTCCATGCCGGGTACGATTTTATTGAGCACAAAACCAGAAGCGCTAATGATCAGACCCAAGCCGACAACACCTGTCCAGAACCACATTTTCTCGCCAGCGTTGAAGCGACCTGACGAGGCGTGCTTGCCGCCAAACATGCCACCCAGCCGCAACAACCATTGCAGATCTTCCTTGGCAGGGAAATTGTCTTTGACGAAGATGATGAAGGTCACCACGATCGACACGGTAAACACGGGTCCGGCAAAGTTGTGTGCGTTTTTGCAGGCGAACGACAGCCAGCCATAAAGCGTATGTCCGAACACTGGCATCAGGATGTGTTTTCCGAACAGGATGGTCAGTCCGGTCAACGCAAGCAGCACAAAACTAATTGCCGTACTCCAGTGCGCAAGCCGTTCAATCGACGTGAATCGTTCGATGAGCCGTCCGGTTGGTGTGGCCTTGAGCTTCACCGGACCGGCAATAAAGTACACCGCCGCCACGCCGATGGCTGCCAGCAGCAGCAACCATCCGCCGATTTGCGTTAGTGGTCCGTTGCGATACAACCGCCATGCTTCGCCGGCCGTTGTCGCGCGCGCCTGACCAGGAAATTGCTGCTTTCCCTGGATGAGCACACCGGATTCCAGCGCAGGAAGGCTCGAATAATTCTTCGTTCCTTCTTTGATCGTGCGGAACACCGGTGCCGAATTGCCAGGCTGGTCGCGGGTGCGTTCGGCCTGGTTTTGTTTCAGGATATCAATAGACTCGATACCCCCTGTAGTTGACGATGCTGGCGCATCTTGCTGCGCCAGCGCCGACCCGATGACAGCGGTCGTCAGTAGTAAGCTGACGACCAAGCGTGCAATCCCCTGTTTCATGATGGCTCCCGTCGCTGCGAAATTAATTGGTTCTGATGTATTCGTTCTGGTTTTGAGCGCGGGCGCGCAACTGCAATTGCCATTTCTCCTTGTCGCCCTTTTCCCAGCCCTTGGCCGCGTAGCGCGTTGCTTCGCCCTGCCACGGTTTGCCATCCGGCTTGCTGGCAGAGCTGCTCATTTCCTGACTTTTCTCACCACAGCCAGCCAGTGTCAGCAAAGCGACCGCTGACACGATCAACGCAATCCGCGCGCGCATCATGGTTTCCCCGCTGGAGCTTTGGCTTGCGGGTCATGCGATTTGCCATAAGCGGTGCCCCAACCCCACACTTCGCTTCCTTTGCCACGATGTACTACCCGGGTACGGAAAATATCGGCAATCACATCACCATCGCCACCCAGCAAGGCCTTGGTCGAGCACATCTCGGCACAAGCTGGCAGTTTGCCTTCGGACAAACGGTTACGGCCGTATTTCTCGAACTCTTCTTTCGAGCCATCTTCTTCGGGACCACCGGCACAGAAGGTGCACTTGTCCATTTTGCCGCGCAAACCAAACGTACCGTTCGACGGGAATTGTGGTGCGCCAAACGGACAGGCGTAAGCGCAATAGCCGCAACCGATACAGATGTCCTTGTCATGCAAGACCACACCTTCGTCAGTGCGGTAAAAACAGTCCACCGGGCAAACTGCCATGCATGGCGCATCGGAGCAATGCATGCAAGCAACCGACATGGATTTTTCCTGGCCGACGATACCGTCATTGACGGTGATAACGCGGCGGCGGTTCACGCCCCACGGAACTTCGTGCTCATTTTTACAGGCGGTCACGCAACCGTTGCACTCGATGCAACGCTCGGAATCACAGATGAATTTCATTCTTGCCATGGTGTCTCTCCTGATTTCTGTTGGGATCGAGCTCGCTTAAGCGATGCGCTCAATCTGGCAGATTGTTGTCTTGGTTTCTTGCATCATTGTTACCGAGTCGTAACCGTACGTCGTCCCGGTATTGACCGCTTCTCCACGCACAATAGGCGCAGCGCCTTCCGGGTAGTACTCGAGCATGTCCTTGCCCTGCCACCAGCCAGAAAAGTGAAACGGGATGAACACCGTATCGGGACCAACGCGAGGCGTCACCATTGCCTTGACCTTCAGACGCGCACCAGTCGGTGTCGAGACGATCACATACTCGCCATCGCGCAGACCACGCTCGCTGGCAGCTTTCGGGTTGATCTCGACGAAGTTCTCTTGCTGAAGTTCTGCAAGCCAAGGATTGGAGCGCGTTTCTTCGCCACCACCCTCGTACTCGACCAAACGCCCGGATGTCATGATGAGCGGGAATTTCTCCGCCAGCTTGTTTTCGACGTTCTTCTGCTGGACCGACTTGTACAACGTCGGCATGCGCCAGAAAGATTTCTTGTCCTCATGGGTTGGGTATTTGGCGACCAGATCAGGACGCGTACCGAACAATGGCTCACGATGCAGCGGCACCGGATCCGGGAAATTCCAGACCACCGCACGTGCCTTGGCGTTACCGAACGGCGAGCAACCATGCACTTTCATGACCACACGTTGAATACCACCAGACAGGTCGGTCTTCCAGTTCTTGCCTTCGGCTGCCTTCTTTTCTGCTTCGGTCAGGTCATTCCACCAGCCTAGCTTCTTCAGCAACACATGATCAAATTCCGGATAACCCGTCGTGATGTCCGCGCCCAGCGAATGCGAACCATCTTCAGCCAACAGATTTACACCATCACGTTCGACACCAAAGTTGGCGCGGAAATTACCACCACCATCCATCACGTGCTTGCTGTTGTCGTACAAGTTTGGCGTGCCAGGATGCTTCAGTTCCGGTGTGCCATAACACGGCCACGGCAAACCAAAATAATCGCCGGTCATGTCGTAGCCTGATGCAGCGTCTTTCCCGCCCTTGCACTGCAAGGTTTTGACGTCGAACATGTGCATGTTCTTCATGTGCGCTTTCAGGCGCATCGGTGACTGACCGGTATAACCGATGGTCCAGTTGCCGCGGTTGATTTCTTCGAGCATCGATTCCGGTTCCGGCTCCATCATGCCGCCCTTGCCCGCCACCAGCTTGATTCTTGCGACCAGTTCTTTGCCGAAGCCCAGCTTCTGTGCAAGTTGATACATGATCATGTGGTCGGTACGTGATTCGAACAAAGGCTCGATGACTTTTTCACGCCATTGCAGTGACCGATTCGACGCAGTGACCGACCCTGAAGTCTCGAATTGCGTCGCGGCTGGCAGCAGATAGACCGCACGCTTCGGGTTCAATTCCTGACCGTCCACCTTCATGTTCGCCATCGCCGCCGAGGCCGACGGATACGGGTCGATCACGACCAGCAAATCGAGCTTGTCGAAGGCTTTCTTCATTTCCAGACCACGCGTTTGCGAGTTTGGTGCATGACCCCAGAACACCATCGCACGGACGTTGTTTTCCTGGTCAATCAGCTCATTCTTCTCAAGTACGGCATCGATCCAGCGAGATACGGTCACGCCGGATTTTTCCATCATTGCTTGGGACGCATACTGTTTCTTGATCCACTCATAGTCCACACCCCAGACTGCCGCCCAGTGCTTCCATGCACCCGTGGCCAAGCCGTAGTAGCCTGGGAGTGAATCTGGATTCGGACCAACGTCGGTGGCACCCTGGACGTTGTCATGTCCACGGAAAATATTGGTGCCGCCGCCTGATTTGCCGATATTGCCCAGTGCGAGTTGCAGGATGCACGACGCACGCACAATCGCATTACCAATCGTGTGCTGCGTCTGCCCCATGCACCAGACCAATGTTGACGGCTTGTTCTTGGCCATCGTTTCAGCGCACTTGTAGACTTCGTCTTCTGGTACGCCACACGCTTCTTCGACTTTTTCCGGAGTCCAGGTCATGACTTCGGTGCGCACCTTGTCCATGCCGTAGACGCGTTCATTGATGTAATTGGTGTCTTCCCATTTGTTCTTGAAGATGTGATACAGCATGCCCCAAATGAATGGAATGTCCGATCCTGACCGAATGCGGATGTACTGATCCGATTTGGCTGCAGTGCGGGTATAACGCGGGTCGATCACGATGATCTTTGCGCCGGCTTCCTTCGCGTGCAGCATGTGCAGCATGGACACCGGATGGGCTTCAGCAGCATTCGAGCCGATGTACATGATCGCGCGCGAATTCTGCATGTCGTTGAAGCTATTGGTCATCGCGCCATAGCCCCAGGTATTGGCAACGCCAGCCACTGTCGTCGAGTGACAGATACGCGCCTGGTGGTCGGTGTTATTGGTGCCAAAGTACGAGACGAATTTGCGCAGCAGTTGAGCTTGTTCATTGTTGTGTTTGGACGAACCAACAAAAAACACGGAATCCGGGCCGCTAGTTTTTTTAACATCAAGCAACTGTGCTGAAATTTCGGTCAGTGCAACATCCCAGCTAATGCGCTGATACTTGCCGTTGACGAGTTTCATCGGATATTTCAAACGGAACTCGCCGTGACCGTGTTCGCGCAGTGCCGCACCTTTGGCGCAATGTGCACCGAGGTTAATTGGCGAATCAAAGACGGCTTCCTGACGTACCCAAACACCATTTTCGACGACTGCATCAACCGCGCAACCGACCGAACAGTGAGTACAAACGGTACGTTTGACTTCGATTTTGGCACCACCTTTGGCTGTCGATCCGTCAGCCGCACGTGCGCGCTGAATCAAGCCGAGTTGCGCCGCAGCGATACCGGCACCGACGCCAATACCCGAACGTTTCAGAAATGAGCGTCGGTCCATCGTTGGCAAGGCACGTGCGAGACTGTCGGCGAGGCCGGCAGAAAAGCGTGTGGACGAGCGTTGGCCATCCAGGCCCTTGCGAGTTAGCAGCATATTGGATCCCCAAAAATCAAAGAGTGGTCGTGCGATAGTATTTCTTGACGTGCTCGGTCAACCGATAGCCGGTTCCCTCAGGCTCGGCGGGCGTGACGACCGATGACGTGATTGCTTGCGGAGCCAGCTTGACGGCCACACCTGCGGCCGCCACTAACCCTAGTCCGGCAAAAAAGCTGCGCCGCGCGATTTTCTTTTGTTCTGCCATGTTCATCTCCTCAGATATCGGACAACCGGCAACGAGCTATATCGTTACGGCTGGCCTGACATTTTAATTAAATACCGCTCATTAATTAATGCTTTTTAACAATTTTTTGCTATTAGTACTGAATAAAATTTGATCTGTTTCAGCCCATGTCAAAAGCCTGCATTTCCACTGCAAAATATGCTCTGGCCAAGCGCGATACCGGCAGGTAGAACACCGTCATCGGATGGGCTTCCAGGGCATTACACAAATCATCCACCCAGGCTTGCATGTGATCACTGAAGAACGTCTGCTGTGTCGCTAAATTTCCGTGCATCGGATCATCCGAGGCGATGAGATAACGCATCACTTCACAAAGTGACGCAATATGATCTTCGCTCTCCACCACGCTTTGCACACGCTCTATTCCCAGCATCGAGAGATCGGTGCGCAACGCTGCTAGCGGTTTTTCCATCAGGAATCCGGATAGGTAATACGAACCGTAAAGCATGACTTCGGGCTTGCCAACTCCCAGGAATAGCAATTCGTATTCGTCACGTACGGTTTCCGCTTCAGCAGACTTGCAAGTAATGACCAGATCAGCCCAAGCCCGTTCGAGTACGCCATCGCCTTCCGACTGCGCCGACGCTATTGTGTCGAGCAGCGCTTGAGAAGGCGGTGCATAAAGTAACGTTGCTAGCAGCCCATACAAGTCGGCTCGCGCCGTTTCTTCGCCCTGGTCCTGACGTTCAAATACTAGCGGATGCGTAGTTGTTACCATCAGAGTGGTCGCTTCAGGTTGGTAATCGAAGCTTCCTTGGTGTTACTCATCATGTCTATTACCCGGCAATCAGCACACATTTTGATACGGTCGAGGTTGCCTGCAAACGCACCATGCATCGACAGCTTGCCGAACATGGTTTCGATCATCTGCGCAGTACCAAAGGGCTTGCTGCAGCGAATACAGTGAAACGGTGCGGCTTCATTCACTACACGTGATTGTTTTGCCGTATCTGTCAGCAGCAAGCGCGGAGTTAGCGTTATCGCGTTTTCAGGACAAGTGGTTTCGCATAATCCGCATTGCACGCAATTTTTTTCTACGAAGCGCAATTGCGGCAGATCCGCATTATCCATCAAAGCTGATTCGGGGCACGCGCCGACACATGACATGCATAACGTACATGCCGAGGTGTTGATGTTGACAGTGCCATACAAAGCTCCGGCAGGAAGAGCGATTTGTTCCGGCTTGAGAGGTGCGTGTTTCAGCAGATGACCAATGACTAGGTCGAGCGTCCCGCGTTTTTCAGCGGCAACAGCGAACAACGCGCGCTGAACCGGCACTTGCGCAATCTCGATAACCTGCAGCGCACGATCCAGTGCCGCTGGTGCCACGGCGTGCACTAGCGACAAATGCGTTCCGCTATAACCAAGCCCGGCAAGAATCGTCTGCGCGATAACCATTTGCTTTTCCAGCGCAGTTACGTAATCCGGCGCTTCTTCACCACTCAGCAGGATTGCAACGTGGCTCGCCCCGTACGCGATGGCTGCCAGCCACAGATCAATACCTGTCGACGCCGTGTGGTGTAACGACAGTGGCAACACTCGGGCCGGCATGCCGTGCAGTTTTCCACCAGACTTTGCCATGCGCCCTAGCTGCATAATCAACGCCGCACCTTTGTCGGCACTATGCAGCAGCAACGCAGGCTGTTCTCCACCGGCTTTTGCAAAGGTTGTCAGCATCGTCTTGATACGCTGCCCGGTATCTGGCGCACGCGGATACGCATAAGTTAGCGCGCCGGATGGGCAGACAGTTGTACAGGCACCGCAACCGACACAGAGATTTGGGATAACTTTAACTAAGTTACCATCATGACGAATTGCCTCAGCGGAGCACACATCAATGCATGAAGTACAACCAATTTGCCCGTTACGACCATGCGCACAGAGCTTGTCCTTATAAATGAAAAATTTTGGCTTTTCAAATTCACCGACCAGCGCGACAAGCTTCAATACCGCATCGGTTTGGCGCAGCGCGTCGTCAGCGGCGGCAAAATAACCTTGCGGTGGCTGGTGCATTGCCAGCAGTGGCGCGTCACACAAATCCAATATCAAATCAAAATCACCGCTGCGTTGTGTTGCAGTGCGGTTAAAGTCGATCGCTCCGATCGAACCACATGCCTTCACGCAATCACTGTGTGACGTACATTTGTTCAGGTCAATCTGGTACATCAGATCGATCGCTTGCTCAGGACAGGCTTCCACGCAAGCATTACAGCGGGTACATATTTCAAGATCGATGGGATTTGACTGTTCCCAGCGTGCCGTGAACGCGCCCAACCATCCTGTCAACTTAACCTGGCTACCCGAATAGGTCGGGAAAGTCCGTTCCTGCAACATGCCGGTGCCACTATCTGTGAGAAGCACACTTACATCGAGTTGCCCCGCAAGTTTTTCAGCCCAGGGCAGCACCCGCTGACCCGGACCTACTATTAGCAAGTGGCCACCCGACTCGTAGTTCACAACAGGCACTGGCTCCGGATCGGGCAATGCTGCGGCAGCTAGCAAAGCAGCCATTTTCGGTAAGGCCTGTGCGTTGTCTTTGCTCCAACCACCTGTTTCACGAATATTTACAAAACGAATCGGTGACACCGCAGATTTTTGGGCTGCAAGCTCGGAAAATAACGACCGCTCCTGCGTGCAAGCTACCACGACATCATCAACCCCATCGGCGACAGCCAGAAAAGCACCAATGTCATGACGGCATAATTCAGTAACAATCGGCAGCGATTTGCCATTGCCAAGGACTGCACCGAGACGGATTCCCGCTGTGTTATCCAGCGGCATTGTGTTGTTGCAGCTACAAACTTTAAATTGTGTGGTCAAAATGAAAACACCGCTTTTAATGGGTAATTGAATAAATCGTCAATTCTAAAATCTGCCAACATTATAATCGTCTATGAGAAATAAATCAGGACGCAACGTTTAATACAAAAGTATTCCTAAATACCAGACCGTATGTCTATATAGGCAAATATATGCCGTTCCTTAACGGAAATTATAGTTGCAATGACTGGCTGCTTTATTTGACATCTACATCAAGAAACTGATGCTGGACTTTCGGGTGCAGGTAACGAAGGATCGACAATAGTTAGCGGAGAAATGCAATCGGTTACCTCGACTATCTCTGGAACATCCTTTACTGGCACCGTACAGGGCTCACATTCCTCGACAGAGTCAGCGTGAATGATCTCTGGTTCAACGACAGCTACATCATCGATTACCGCAATCGTTTGATCGTCCTCCTTGACTAACTCGGGCAAAGGCGCATCGAGCATTTGCATGAATGGTTGTTCGAGATGCGCTAGTGGATTCATCAGCAACTTGGCGTGGTTCAATTCACTCACCATGTCGGCAGTCATCGGCACAAAACTGTTGTAGTCCTCGATATAGGTATCGAGGCCGTCCATGATGTTGAAACGCGGATCAGAAAATAACTTCTTCAGTGCCAATCGCTTCACTACGTCGTCCACACCTTGCGCAAAAAATGGTGAGAAATCGGAGGAGGAATTCAGCACAGCAACATCTTCCAAGGTCGGCAGTGGCCGGGGAGTGGTCTCTTCGGGAGGACTGTCTTGTACCGCCTCGTCAGTTACCGAGCCCGATTTTTTTGACCAGCGCGAAAAAAAATCATCAGCCGCCACTTGGCTTCCCTTCCTCTATTGCCATTTTTGCAATCGCAGCCCCGCCTTCGAAAGATGGCTTACGTCGCTTGCGTTTTTGCTCCGGTACGTAATATGTTTTAACGAAGGCAGTTAGTCTGTCGAGAATATCAGCGGATGCAGGAACTGTTTCTACCTTCTCTCCACCATCCATCAATCTCGCACCCTCGTGATAAGACAAGGTCACCACTTTCGGAACGGCAATTTCGACACCATCCATTTCTTCAAGGCGATACATTACAAACCAACACGGTGAAGGCGCACTAATATTGAGGAAATAACCTTCAGCTTCATCGCTGAACAGCCGCACTTCGAAGCCCCCGAACAGCCAGCGGAGATCTTCGTCGTGATCCAGCAAGCAACGACTGTCATCCGGTACACCGGTCAGAATATCTACAGGTTGCCACTGGTAGGTTTGCCACCGATTGTTCAGACGCGTGCGTTGCATGACAACGGCTATGCTAAGTGCATCTGTTTCCATTAATCGTTCTTGATGACGATGCTAGGGAACTTGCTTGACATATCCTTAGCTTTTTCTGCAACTTTGACAGCAATTTTCCGGGCAATGTTTTTATAAATTTCAGCAATGGGTCCATCCGGATCAGCAATTACCGTTGGCATACCTGAATCGGCATGTTCACGAATCGACATTGTCAGCGGGAGTGCTCCCAAAAAGTCAACGCCGTATTCCCCACACATTTTCTCACCACCGCCATGACCAAAAATCGCTTCGGCATGTCCACAATTAGAACAAATATGCGTGCTCATGTTCTCGACGATACCAAGGATGGGTATATCAACCTTTTCGAACATTTTCAAACCCTTGCGCGCATCGAGCAACGCAATGTCTTGCGGGGTAGTCACGATAACGGCACCGGTAACGGGTACTTTTTGAGACAACGTTAATTGGATATCACCAGTACCTGGTGGCATGTCGACGATCAGATAGTCAAGGTCACGCCAGTTTGTCTGGTCGAGCAATTGCTGAAGTGCCTGAGTCACAATTGGACCGCGCCATACCATCGGTTCATCCGGGTCGATCATGAAACCGATGCTTGACACTTGAAGACCATGGTTTTCCATCGGCTCCATTGTCTTGCCATCAATGGTCTCAGGCCTACCGGAAATACCCATCATCATTGGCTGTGACGGGCCATAAATATCAGCATCGAGAATACCGACTTGCGCGCCTTCCGCAGCTAATGCGAGTGCAAGGTTAACTGCTGTAGTTGATTTCCCCACGCCGCCTTTACCCGAGGCAACGGCAATGATGTTTTTTACATTCGCCATTAATTTGACGCCGCGCTGAGCAGTATGCGCGATTATTTTCGAGTACACATTGACGCTGACATTGCCAATACCAGGCAATTGACGTACGGCAGTGATGGCACTCCGACGAATTGCGTCAATTTGACTTTTTGCCGGATAACCAAGCTCAACATCGAAAGCAACATCACTTCCATCTAGCTTGATGTTTTTGACACATTTACCAATAACCAAATCCTTATTCGTATTTGGATCGACAACTTTTGAAAGTGCTTCTTTGACCAGTTCAACAGTAATGCTCATCTGTGCTTCTCCATAATTTTTCTAGGCGTAGTCTAAACTATATTGGAGAACGACTCTCGGCACACAGATAGCTACCGTATTACTGCCCTGTTACGTCATTCCCCTAATATTTTCCAATTCTCCCAATGCAAAAAGGCCCTTCTTTCGAAGGGCCTTCTTGTTTGCTGCTTGTAACTTAACCTGACGATGACCTACTTTCACACG
>NZ_JASJWR010000042.1:0-31138 GCF_035019065.1 Actimicrobium sp. CCI2.3
TCCTAATTCCATTTTGCGTAACTTTTATTTCATTAAGAAATAAAAATTCTTGAATTGACTTATTAGTATAGCCATCTCTTTTAAGCTCTAAAATCTGACTCTCAAAAGGGTCTAGTTTTGATCTTTGTGTAGATGGTTCATGTTTTTCTTTGAATTCTTTGATATTCATTTTTTCCCTTTGTAAAATATCCTCTAAATAATAATAGCATACCAATGCAAAAAAATATGAAGGAATGTAATTAATTCGTGAAGACAGTAAGAGTACCAAAAGAATAAATAAAATCACTATCTTTAACATAGTGGTTGGAAGCGGATACATAGCGTTTGCATAGCGTTTAAATAGCGGTTGGAAGCGTTTGCATAGCGTTTAAATAGCGGTTGGAAGCGGATACATAGCGTTTAAATAGCAGTTGGAAGCGGATACATAGCGTTTAAATAGCAGTTGGAAGCGGATACATAGCGTTTAAATAGCGGTTGGTAATGATTTAAAAGCCTCTCTCCGAATTTTGGAGCATCTCTAAGCAAGGTCTAAGCAACTTAGGGCTTCTCAAAGTAAAAACAACAGCCATATCAATATGAATAAATATAGTGTTTATTTCTACAAAGCATTAAAATCTATGGTAGTATATTATTATGGGTTCTTAGGCACGAGTGCCATGATAACAAAACTCTACGAGTTTTATTATCATGGCGTGCCAAAAGGGGGTTCCCCCCCTTTGATCCCCCCGAGCCTTGCGGTTCGTGGAAAACCAATAAAAAGGAGAGCATCATGGCAAGACCACTAAAATCATCCGAGGGCGCTCTTGGGCACATGCTTGGATTCAGACTAAATAATGCTGAGTTCGACGTTTGGGACAAAAAAGTTAAGTCATCGGGACTGAATAAAGCGGAGTATTTTCGCCAGGCAGTCATCGATAACAGGTCAGTTATTCAACAAAAAGTTCACGTCGTCCAGGGGCACTTTATTCCAACAAAAATATTCTCTGCTGCTTCGAATAATCTTAATCAGTTAGCGAGGGCATTGAATACTGCAAATAAAGCAGGAACAGTCAGCAATCATTTTCTTGAAGAAATTCTGTCCACACTGCAGTCTATCGAATCAACATTGCGATTTAAATAATGTTAGTCAGAATTGGTGGCGCTAATAGCGGAATCGCTCAGTATCTTCAAACCGGACAAAAAGCCGGTCGAGAAAATACGCGCGATCAATTAGACGAGCGACTTATTCTTGAAGGTGATTTAAGTACGACTGATGAGATAATTAATCGCATTGATTCAGAAGGAGAGAGATATAAACATATCACTCTTTCTTTTAAAGAGTATCAAGTTTCACCAGAAATTTTACAAGAAATTACTGATGATTTTAAAGCGACGTTTCTTTCTGCGTATGGCGAAAACGAAATCAATATGTACGCGGAAGCGCACATACCAAAAATGCGCTCTTATATTGATAGTGACGGAACAGTCATTGAAAGATTTCCGCATATCCATATTGTTATTCCAACAGTTAATTTACAGATTGATAAACGAGCTAGTCCCTTAGAACTCATTTCATTAAAGTACGGATCTGAAACATCGACGTTAGATATGATCGATGCCTGGCAAGAAACGATCAATCAAAAGTATGGTTTGGCATCTCCAAAAGATAACCTACGTTCTGATTTTGGCAGCGAAGCAGAAATCCTTTCGCGTTCAAAAGGTGACGACTTTCATAAAAAAGACTCACAAGTTCGTCAATCTATTCTGAACAAGATGATCGATCAGAAGATTGAAACTCGTGCCGATTTTGAAAAAATGCTTGGAACCTTTGGTGAAGTTTCCATCGGTCGCGCCGGAAAGTCAGATCAGTATTTCGAGATTCGATTGCCGTCTGCCGAAGGCGAACCGCAAAATAAAAAAATAAGACTGAAAGACGCGCAGTTCACTGATGCGTATATCACGACGACGACAGATGTAAAACGGATGGCATTGATTCAGGGAAGAAACTCTGCTTCTCAAGATCCAATTCGCCAGGCTGAGCTAGTCGAATCATTTAAGACAAAGCGGGCCAGAGAAATTAAATATTTGCACACTGACAGCAAATTTTTCAAAGAGACATACAAAAACGCTTCTCACGATGAGCAGCTAAGGTTTTTAGATGAGCGTGAGCAAACGCATTACGCACAACTTAGTCAAAAATTCGGCTACGACAGGCAGACTGGTGAGCAGAACGAAGCTCTGGTTATCGCTGATTTTCATGCAACATTGTCGCCCGAGGCTAAACAGAAATTAACCGATCGAGAGGCAGACTTCGAACCAGCAGATGGCTACGACTCAGCACGCATTACAAGCGAAAGGCTAAATCGCTCATTCTTGCGCACCGTTGAAGAGCTGAAATTAGCAGAGATAGAGGGTGTGCGCTGCATCACAGAGCCAAACACGGTTGTCGATGCACTCACCGCAAATCAATCGAGCTTTACCCAGCAAGACCTTGAGCGGTATCTCGCTAAAAATACCGCTGACGATGCGCAGTTCGATGAAGCGCTTAAATCAGTTCTCATGTCTGATGCACTAGTAACGAAAGTTGATAGCGAAGGCAAACGCTTTTCAAGCCATGCGGTAGTTGAAATCGAGCGTGATATGACGGTGCGCATCGATCGTATGATGAAAAATGAATGTCCTGGCATCGATGCAAACGATGTGCAAAAAACGATTCAAAACACATCGTTTAACAGCGGCCAGGCCACGGCATTTCAAGCGTTATGTTCATCCAACGCAATTGAAGTAGTGAATGGCGCGGCGGGTACCGGAAAATCTTTCGTGCTGAGTAAGATGCGCGAAACTGGCGAGCGTAGCGATTTAGAATTTTACGGCGCATGTTTGCAAGGCAAAACAGCTGACGATCTTGAGCGTGACAGCGGCATCAAATCACAGACGATTCACGGACTGTTAGCAAAACTCGACAACACAAAAAGAGAGATTAAAGAGGGCGAATCAGCTTACGACTATGGGAAACGTCACGTTGACGGCAGTTCTATTCGACTGACATCTAAGTCCGTCATCGTCATTGACGAAGCTGGAATGGTCGGATCAAGGCAAATGGCCGCACTGCTAAAACATGCAGAAGAAGCTGGTGCTCGCGTTCGCCTGGTGGGTGACAGCAGACAAATTGCAGCAGTTGAATACGGCAGCGCTTTTAAAGAGATTTCGGAACGAGTCGGTGTCTCATCGCTAACAGAAATTATGCGTCAAAAAAATGACGCTATGTCAGACGGTGGCGCCTGGATGCGTGAAGCATCCGAAAAATTCGCAGTACATGACATGGCAGCTGGTATCGAAGCGTATTCATCGCGCGGTTTTGTGAAGCAGTCAGAGACTCAAGCAGATGCAAAAGCGGCAGTAGTTGATCGCTGGAAAGAGCTAAAATCGGAGTCAGAAAGCCATTCTCTGATCGTTTTGTGCGCAACGAATGCAGAGCGCAAATCGCTGAACGAGATGATGCGTGCCGAGTTAATTTTTCAGGGAAAACTCAGTGGTGGGTTGCCGGTGCAGACACCAACAGGGAGCCTCGTAATGGCCCCAGGTGAGGCCGTAATGTTCACCCGTAACGACCGCGAAATGAACGTGAAAAACGGCACCACGGGCGTTGTGCAGTCGATAAACGAAAGCGGTTTTATGCAGGTGAAAGTCAATGGTGGCAGTGTAGTCACCGTGAGGACTGATGATGCCAACATCGACTATGGTTACGCTGTAACGACACACAAATCTCAGGGTATGACCGTCGATAAATGTTTGGTTCTAGCGAGCCCTGGAATGCGCGCTGAAAACGCTTACGTTGCGATGACCAGGCATAAATCGGAGGTCGAGCTGTACTACTCGACCGAAAATTTTAAGGATGAAAAAGCGCTGATCACATCGATGCAGCGCAGCGAAGAAAAGATGTTTACGGGTAATGACCAGTGGTCAGAAACACGGACGAACGACAGCATGATTTCGCGCTACATGTCAGAGCATGGCGCAGCGAAAGTCATAGAAAAAGCAGCAAAGGAAGCGAGGTTTTCAGAGATAAACAGCGGCCTTGAAGCAAAACGAGTTCTTGATTACGTCTCAAAATCGCACGGCATTGATCCGGCCAGGTACACAGTTACTCAAGCAAAAGACGGTAGTGATCGTATCAAATGCGGTACGCGAAATCTCAGCGTATCCGATTTTCTGACTAAAGAAATGTCACTTCGCTATAAAGACGAAGCCGCGCCGATTCTTAAAGACTGTTACGCCGAGCAGCTGAAAGGCATTTACTCGACGCCTCGTTTTGAGCCGGGAAACCGTATGCTGAACGAAGAGCTTTTTTCAAAGTTCAAAGACTGGAACAAAGAGCAATCGACTGAATATAAGTCAAAAATAATCACGCTTGATGCTGAGAAGATCGCAGAGCGTAACGAGTTAGTGCGTAAGTTTGATGTAAATAAATCGGAATTGCCATCTTCTTTGACGCCTGGGCAACAGCGTAAAGAAGTGGCGAAACTGAAGCGTAAGCACGTCGCAGATTTGAAAATAGCATCAGCAAAGTACAAGGATGCGAAGCGTCAAATTCAAGGCGTTTACAAAAAACCTTCATCAGAGCGCTACAAAGATTTTATCCAGATTGAAGCAGCTAAAGGCAGTCTTGATGCTATCAAAGAGAAAAATCACATCACTCTGTCAGTAGTTGATGTTGCGAAAGTTGATAGCAGCCTGCGCATGAATACAGACAAAGTTTTGTCGAAGCAATCCTTAATTCTTGCACCGAAGCCGGACTTCAAGAAGGTCGAAGACGATTCTATGCGACTAGCAGAATCGTCTCAAGAACGCTTTAATGCTGCGAAAAAATTGAAAGAAAATAAAATAGAAGAAGAGAAAATTGCTAGAGGTGGCTCGTTCATGGAAAAAATTAAAGCAGAGAAAGCAGAAAAAGCAGAAAAAGAGATGGCTGTTGCAGCTACTCAAGCAGCTGAAAAAGCTAGATTAGAAGCAGATAAAATCGCTCAGGCCCAGACCCAGGCTAAGGCTGAAGCTCAGGCAAAAACACAAAAAATAGTCGTTCAGCAGAAGCCGATTCAACAAAAACCAGACTCAGCTGAAAAAATTGCGAGAGACATACAATTGGATCGAGTAATGGCACACAGAGCCGAAAAAGCAGAAAAAGAAAAACTACAACAACAACAAAACTCAACTAGACTGAAAATGTAGTTTTCCTCGCAACCCCATATAAACAGGGGGCTTTCGAGCAGCGACCTATGAAGAACCAGCGGCATGTTTTTCTTCGAAAATAAATGATCAAGAAAAAAGATAAATAAGCTCTACTTATCAATTTTATGAGTGCATTCGATGAGTATAGTAGTATATAATAATCTCATCATATAAATAAAGGAGTAGGGGAATGAGGATTTTAGCAGTCATCAACGAGAAAGGCGGGGTCGGAAAAAGCACCGTAGCTATTAATCTCGCAACCGCATTACATCGACAAGGAAAGATCGTAGCGCTCATCGATGCAGATCCACAAGGAACGAGTCGCGATTGGCGCAGCGCAAGCCCTGACGCGGCTGTGCTGCCTCCAGTCGTCGCATTGGATCGCCCTGAAATGCTGTCATCACTGAAAACGCTTGCTGTCGATTACGTGATCATCGATACACCGGCTAAGGCCGAGCGCATGACTGCTGGCGTCATTCGCGTGGCCAACACTGTGCTGATCGTGATCCAGCCTAGCGCAGCCGACATCTGGGCATCAGCAGTGGCCGTCAAGTTGATACAGCAAAAGCAGGACCTTGGCGGTTCGATCAATGCCGCATTTCTGGTAAATCGAGTTCAGCCTGGTACACGATTATCTAAAGAAGTCACTGCTGGAACTTGGAACGAATACGGCATCGAGCAGCTACCAACAACGATTGGCAATCGCGTGGCATTTGCTCAGTCGCTCTCGGACGGGCTATCGATTTTTGATACAGCAGACACGGCAGGAATCAAAGAAATCAACGAACTACTTAACGTATTGGAGACTAAAAAATGGCTTTAACATCAAAACCACTCAGCACAGCTCGCACAATCGCACCTGAGGTCGCCGCTGAACTCAAAAAAACCGAGGTCAGAATTGAAGATCCGGCTCGCGTAAATATTATTATTTCGAAACGTCAGCGCGACGCTTGGAAGATTCAAGCAGTGAACAGAAACATGACTGTTACAGACATGATTCTAGCCAGCGTTGAAGAATTTATTAATAATCATCCTGTTTAACGCGTAAAAAAATGCAGGTATCAATATGTACGTGCTCACAGATTGAACCTGCTTTCATCACTAATTACGCTTTGACGCTCTTGCAGGGTGATGGTGTCACCGATGCGCGTAATTTCTAACTCCTCAACACCATCACAGGACATGTCTGCCAGAAAGCGAATTGCTTGATTTTTATCGCTTATAAAAATTGCAACAGTGCGCATGGCGTCACTCCTTAGAAATGTCCTGCATTAATATAGCAGCGATTTATAGCAGATTCAAGGCATACACTGATTAAGCAAAAATCGCTTTCAATGCTTAAGCGTTCAAGTATTTCTGAGAAATCGCATTAATTCCAGCATCAAACTCTTAAAAGCATTAACTTTTTTGATTAAATATTAATTAGTCGTGATAAATCACGCCTTTTATTAATATTTATGATTTATTCAATATATAATAAATTAATGAATTTATTATATTGGAATTAATCATGAAATCACATGTTGAGATGATCCGAAAATCCGTAGGTCGTCCAGCTGGGACACTCAGACCTTCAGAATTAAGCGAGAAAAAATTAGTCGCTATGTCTCTACATCAAGCAGCAATTGCAAACAGGCTCGGTAGTGGAAACATTTCTCTCGGGTTGAGACGTGCTTTAGAAATCGTTGAGAAACTAGATAAAGAAAAAGCAGAACAGTAAACGCAAAAAACGCCCTGGAAGGCGTTTTAGCGAGTAGACCACAAGGGCCGGTATTAATGTTTACGAAGACATATACCGATTATATTAAATCATTAGATATACAAGCGCAAGGGCATAAGCGCATGCAATCTAGAAAATGATCGGATTTGCATGTTTAATCAAAAAATAAATGCTTATGGCGCGTTTTCGCAGTCTAAACATAATGAAGCACAGCTATATCATCGACCTACACTGTCGGGTTCTTTCACTATCTCGCAGCGAAAGCCGGGCGCTAAGTTTTTGCGGCAGATCAGCTACAAAAACTCTAAATTCCCCGAGGTTATTCAAAATCTGCTCGATGGCGGAGGCTATCAAAATGGTGATTGTTACGTTAGCCAAGCTAGTTTTTCGAACGAGTCGAGACAAATCGCGCATCTACAATATTTGCTTTCTGCATACACTGACCTCGATTTCTACGCAGAAAACGCACCGCTACTAGCTAAACAGCTTGGGCTTATAACTCGGCCAGAGGACCGCGCTACATTTGTCATCGATTTTTGCGATGAGCGCCGAATCCCGTTACCGTCTCACATAGTTCACACCGGGCGCGGGCTGTATCTGAAATGGCTGTTCGACACAGAGTTGCTTAGCGAAAAGCTGCCAGCCTGGAACGATTTGCAAGCTTCGATTTTGAGTGCATTTTACGATCTCGGCGCGGACAAAATGGCGACCGACGGAAGCCGAATTTTTCGAGTTTGCGGCACTCGTAACATCAAAGCACTGCTGCCGGAAAATGAAGAAGTCCGCGTCATTTGGACACGTGATTGCGAGAGCGGAAGTGCATATACGTTCGCGTTTGGGGCGCTATGCGATGCCCTGAAGCCGTCTTCTACAATCGAGACATCGCCAAGGCCAAAGATCGCATCTAGCAGCTCAGGACAAGCTGTAGATCAACGAGCGCGGCAATTGTGGTGGGATCGTCTCGAAGACATCAGGCACCTGGTGAAAATTCGCTACGGGAAAGCTGGCGTGCCGGAAGGAATCCGGAACAGCTTTTGTTGGATCGTCGCAAACGCGCTGTCTTACAACGTGCCAGCAGCACAATTGCGCTCTGAAGTCCTGAGCGTTTTTCATGAAATGTGCCCAGGCTACACAGCAGCCGAAATCCAATCGAGTGCGTCGTCAGTTGTATCGAAAGTTTCGAGCGGTCAAGCAGCTTACCGGATCTCGAATGACGAGCTACGCAAGAAATTATCGATCACGCCGGAAGAAGAACGACAACTGAAAACGTATGGTGGTGTTGGCGCAAGACGCAACATAATCCAAGGCGTTATGGGCTTTGAAAGAATGCACGGACTGACGCACGAAGAATACACAGCAGAAACGACCAGGCGTAAGCAGGAGGCTGCGAAGCACACAAATGCTATGAAGAGTATGGCTAGCGAGGATAACCGCGCTATGGCCTTAAAACTGCGCGTTGACGGTCTCAGCATTGGGGAAATCGCGGAAGAGCTAGGGATATCAAAAAGCACTGCGCACGCTTGGACAAAAAAATGACAGCGAAAGGTGAGAAAATTCTACTGATTTTGTTGCTTATTTAACACCGTTCGGTACGCTCTATGTATGTAGACGCTAGTGGTTTGAGATTTTGTCTTTGCTTAGTTCTGATTGTTCTGTGAAATCAGTGTTTTTATCAAAATACACCTCTTCAAAAACCAGTGGTTGCCATTGTCAAAAAAACATGTAATAACATCGCGCTTTTTCTGCTTACGAACGCTTGGACGAAGCGATGACAGCAAAAGGTGAGAAAAATCTCTTATCTTTGTTGCTTATTTAATACCGTATTTTTCGGTCTTATGTATGTGATGTGGTGCGCTCAGCTAATGTGACACGCGATTTTTCCCTTGTTAGTCATCGACAAGACAGAATTAAGGCTTTATTCTGTCTGCATGCACTTCGCAAACTATCAGGACAATTCCATGCGATTCACGGAGCAAATCAAGCCAATCAGCTACCTTAAAGACAACACTGTCAGAGTTATTAACGAAATCACGAATACTCGTGAGCCCATGATAATCACTCAAAACGGTGAGCCAACATTCATAGTGCAAGACATAGTGTCTTACCAGCAGAATCAAGAGCTACTTGCACTACTTCGACTGGTAGCACTTGGGAATGATGATATTGCAAAAGGACGTGTCCAGTTAGCTGAATCCGTGTTCAGTGAGCTAGGGATCGACATGGCCAAGGCGAAGCCAGAATGACCTTCACGGTTGATATCTCAGCGGCAGCTATCAAGGATATTTACGACATCAAGCTTTTTGTTGAGGAAATTACGGGCCAAGGATCGGCAGACCGGCGCCTGGAGGGAATTGCCAACACTATCAACCAACTCAAGACACTGCCCTTTGGGGGTGCAGTTATACCAGAACTGGCAAACCTCGGAATCAACGACATTCGTCGCAAGCCGTCAACGAGGGACCATATCGTCTACAAGTTAGACGAGGCGAACGAGAAATTGACGGTCATCATCGTCTATCCGCAGAAAAAAGATTTTCAGTCAATTTTGACACGACGAATTCTGAGAATGTAAATGAAAATGGAGCGGAAAATGTCGAGAGTGCAAACTGTCTCACGCAAAGCCACAGGCCTCTCCAAAACCGATTCTGACGAGAAATTGGGCGCTCTGGCTGACGCTGCGAGGTCGGCAGCAGATCGAGCATCCGACTCGCTTGATGATGTTCTGTCTTTTGTCGCGGCTAGTGAGAAGCGAATCGCCGCGATGGAAGCCAAGCTACAGACAGCCCAAGGATTCATTTATCAAAAACTTGATGATGAAACAAAATGACAGGCGATTCTGAAAGCATGGAGTTCAGGGCGTTACAGCGTAACGCAGTAGACATTGCGAAGCGCCGGGAGGCGCATGAGTTTGCGCGTGGCTCGCTTCGCCTAGAAGGTCTAGTTTGCTCGGATGAAGCACTTGCACTGCACGAAAAATGGATTCTTGGCGAGTATTCTTCAGAAGAGCTTACTGCAGCACTACTGAAAATGTACAAGCGATGACGAGTACATCGATATCAAGCACCGATTTCAGCAAAAACATATCTGATGCGAAACGCGCAGCCGCTGACGGTCCAGTCTTCATCACGGAGCGCGGAAAACCAACGCACGTGCTTTTGAGCCTTGATGACTACCAGAAGTTTACAGGGCGCAGACGCAGCATTGCGGACGCGCTAGCGATGCCTGGCGCTGCTGAAATTGATTTTGATCCACCGCGTGTAGTCATCGAATCTCGGCCCCAGGACGATCTTTTATAATCTTAATTTCGGTCATTAAAAGTTACATTGCGTATATAAATCATTACGATTCTACTCAATGTCCCAAATAATTGGAGTTTTTAGAAGTTCTTGACGCTCTTGGTGCACGACCTCATTCCAGTCTTCTTGATAATAATTCTTTACTATGTTGTCGACAATTTCTTCTACTCGATGTTCATAAACGAAGCTGTTTATGATTTTTAACATAAAATCATCAGGTTTTCGATAATATTCAATTGTTATATTTTCATCTTTAACATCGAAGTGCAACTTATAGTATTGATCTAATATTTCTTTAGAAAGCATATCAAATATGCTTTTGAATATAATATTTGAAGTCCATTGTGCTAGATAATACGAATCTTCTTTAAAAGATATTGCGTCATAAATGAGCATCAAAATTGCTTCTGTGAAAACTGCTTCACGAGCAATGCAAATATATTTTGACCTTTTTTTTGTACGAGATTTTGGTCGAGAAAGATAAGTCTCTACAAAATCGAGAGCTTCAATCAAGTTTTTAATAACATTGGCTTCTGACAACGATTTTTTGTCGTAGTTATATGATTTATTCATGGTGATCTTTTTTAAATTTCAACTTTTTTAATGGCACAAGCATTTATAACATATAAATATTAATATATTGAAATTTCGCTATTAAAAATCTTAAAATAAATAAATCCATGATTAACAATACTCATCGAGTATATAAAAAAGCATATATTTGGTAAAAAATAGTTCGGGTAATTTTTATAAGCGAACGGAAAGTACCAGACTTAAGCTTTTTTCGATAAAAAGCTATGCATAATGCACTCAAACGTATGCATAGTGCACTTGTCATCTATATGCATAATGCAACTACAAAATTTATTGTGCGCTTAGTTACATGCACTATGCATATAGCTCGTATATGCAAAGTGCACATACTATATGAATAGTGCACATATAATATGCATTATGCTCATAGCTATATGCATAGTGCTCTTAAATAACTAGATGCATAATGCATGTATTTGAATGCATTATGCATCGAAATTTTATATGCATAATGCGGCTAATAATATATATGCATTACGCTTCTATTTTGTATATGCATAGTGCACCTAAATCACGCAATTAGTTATACTCATATAAACATATAGTCATATGAGCAAATAAGCGTTTATTGGTTATTTTGAATAATAGTATAAATAATTTATACCGTTTTAAAGCCCTACGAACAGGGCCTGTACGAATTTCTACTTGCGAGTAATTTAAATTACTTTTAACGGAAGTAAGACTAATTTTGATTTTAAAAATTTCTTATTATGAGTATATGAACACATGAGTGTGTATGCATTAAACACCTAAATTTTCATGTGCATTAAGCATCTATTTTTCTGTATGCATAAAGCACTTATTTTGACATCCACTTTTTGAGCAATCGCTTTTTCAAAGATGCACGTTCTTGGCTATTTTTGCCTCTTTTCGCAGCAACACGTTCAGCAGTTGTAACCAGGCGCTCGACAGACCAAAACGTGCGTCCGTCCTTCCCCATAGACCAAATGCTGCTGACCTGTCTCTCCAGGTCTGGAAGATGGGGTTCCAGGTGCAACAGAACGTAAAACCGGTTTAGGCTGTTTAGCTGGGTGGGTCAAGCTTGTCCACAAACGCGCGAAGTTCCTCAACAGCCTCTACCTTTCTGATAAGCCACGCTTTGGCTTCTTTGGGAAGACCTTCCTCATTGACGGAAATCGCCTCAATTACTAAGCCTAATGTAGCTGCACCTGGCAGGGCTGCTCCTGACTGATCGGTGGATACATCAACATTCCTGCTGATATCCTGAATTGAGTCGGGGGTCGCTACAAGGTAGAAGGTATCAGTGTCAGAAATCCAAGTATTATTGCCATATTTTTGCTGAACTAAGAGGCGAAACATATTGAATCCCTGGGTAATTTGTGGATTAAAGCTGAGTCGGTAATAGTTCATAGATTTCCTAAAAGAATTGAAGTTTTAGTATAGGGTACGCTTCAACTTGGCGTCAGTCATGCGGCTTCAACTGCGTCAGGGTAGGAGCGATTGATGAATTTCCTGACGCTCTCGCGTCGGCGCCTATAACCTCAACCTGACAGCCTGACAGGCGGCGCCGGCCCTTAACCCTGTTTTACGTTCCGTTGCATCTAGAACCCCAAGACACCAGGGGCGAACTCAGGCAGGCAAACTCAGTTGGGGTTTTGCGCGATTGCTGCGGAATCGTGTGACTCGTTTTCCATTTGATCCAAGACTTTGAAAACGTCCATGACGTTATCCTTATACGACAATACGTAGTTCACCGTGACGATCTCTTTATCCATTGCGGAGAAGTCGGCCGCAAGTAACGCCGCTTTATTCGTTTTCCAATAAGCTTCTAATTTCGCTCGATCCAGAATCCTTGTGAAAGATTGAATCGTAGGGACTTGTTTTCCGTCGTCGTGATCGAGTGAAAATAAATCCGAATAACTTAGCATTAAGTAGTCGATGAAGAAAACAAATCCATTATTTGTGGGGGATGGTGTGAAGCAAACGTCGAAGAGATAATCGTTGAATTGCGACGCAATGCCTTTTCCGTCGCTATTTCCGGATTCGTCATAGTAGCCGCAGCCGACCCCCGACTCCACCAGAGTGTTGCCTAGCTGATAGGTTGTAAATGATTTGATTCTCGTCTTTGCTGCCCGATATGCCTTATTGACCTCATCGCTTGTAATAGCATCTTTTTTGATGCATTCAGTTACATAAGAATAATATCTTCCAGTAATATTCTCTATGGATAGATTGTCAATCATTTCATGAAAATTAAGCTTCTTAACAATAAATTGATCCTTGAAAATTCCGAATATTTTTTGCGAAATTTCACGCATTTCGGCAATCGTAATAGCATTGACAAGGCCGCTAGTTGGGGCATCGGCGGAACCATGCTTGGAAAGAGATTGTTGCAAATTAAAGAAATTATTGTCGCGATTTGCGCAGCAGTAGAGGCGGAAAATTAATACGTCAAAGATACCAAGCGGAGCTTTGGCTGAACTCATGAGTTGTTCTATTACGCCGTTCCCTTGATATGAATTTTCACCGAATATTCGATGGGCAATGGGCGCGACATTCTCTCCGATATTATTGGTGCGGCCGCCACTCGAATCTTTCCATGCCGCGACATCCAGTAGCTTGATTAAATAGAATGCTGAGTCATCCCGTAGACCGAGTTCAATTTTGTTGATGACAAGCAAAGAATAATGGTGTAGATTTTGCAATAAATAATCAATTGCACGGTTAGCTACATCGGGCTCAAATTCGTATGCGCTGTTAACAATAACATGCCAGAATTGTTTTCTTGAGACTTCGCCTTTGTCAAATGAAAATTCATTATTTTTAAATATTTCATCGATTGAAGTACCATCTTTGAATTTATTCCTATGATTCAAATAGAACTTGTATTGTCCTTGCCTTGGTGGCTTTGAGAGTTTTGCAATCAGGTTGAGGTACTGCTCAAGATTGCTTCGGCCAGAATTGCTATTGAAGCAAGCAAATGAGGCTTTCTTTTCTTCGTTGATTTTTTCACCGTAATCTGGATCTTTAATACGAGTTTGTGCTAAGAATATCTTATTGAGTAGAAATATTTGATTTGTGGTCAGACTAGAAATATAGTCTGAATACATAGTGGAATTTTGCCAGCCCTTTATCTCTGTTCCATTAGGATCTGCTTTTGGATATCCGTCATCGTGTTTTCTTACTAGCGAGAAGTATCCGGACTTTCCGTTTGTTTCGGTATTAAAAAGCTTGCGAAATATGTGCGGATAATTTAGGTAAATTAGAAGCAAATGCAATAGGTCATGTTTGTCGAAGTCGCTATTATCGAACTCTGTTTTTTCAATCTCTAATGAAATAATAGTGTTTATCAATCGTTTTATTTTTCGAATATCACCAAGAAATTCCTGATAATGATGATAGTGAGATGACGCATAAATTTCCACAATTACAGCAATCGCGTTTTTCGTTTGATTCACTGTTGCTGGGTCAATTGATAGATTGTTTTTTACCGCATTGTAGAAATTATCAGATATATATTTCGACAAAATACCACTATCCAGAAACAGACTTGTCTTTATATTGACAAATTTTTCTAAAAACTCACGGACTTTATCTGTATCGTCCGGCGTTTTTTTTAGATTTACAATATTTTCAGTGTCATACGAAAGCAAATACGATACGTTTGGAAGCATAAAACTCTTCTTTATAGAGAAGAGGATTTCTTTAATTTCAGAAAAATTTAACCTGTCGAGATCATCAATAATTATAATTATTTTCTTATTTAATTTCTTAATTGAAAGCTCAAGCTCATCAAACGCGTCATCAATGTTGTTGTTTGCATCAAACCTTATTCCAAAAATACTCAGGCCAATCTTCCCTCTAATCAGTTTTGAATAATTTGAAATCAAGGAATGCATTTCCGGATAGAAGATTTCCTTTTGTATTTCTTGTGCCAGGCCATTTATGAATTTTTCAAGGAAGTTTGTTTTTTCTTGAAACCTCAGAGGATTAAAGTGATATATGATGCAATCTAGACTATCTTGTTTCTTTCTAAGATGCTCGATACAGAGATTGATAAAGGACGACTTTCCAATCCCCCATGGGGCATCGATCCCAAAAACTATACTGTCAAGAGAGCCGCCGTTCCAAATGCGATCCGCGAATCTTGCTGCCTCGCCATTGATGTTTAAAAGATCGTCGTCTGATCGTTGTAGCTCACTATCGTTCATGAAAAATGATGGCACTATTTTATTTTTGCGTGCCAGCTGCGAAGAGAATGCTCTGATCACAAGCAGGCCAGCCATAGTAAGAGGTAAGAAAACTAAGCCAAGAAGCTGTAGGGGTGAAAGAAACACCGCTAGTTGCTTATAATATTTCATCCCCAAGCCATCGAATAAAATGGAAATTACCCCGCCAAAAATGAGCATAATCAGCAAATCTATTCGCTTGCTCTTCAAAATCTTGACGAAATAACTCGGCGCACCTCGATAATGTGCATATAACAGTAAAATACTTATAGAAACAAGAAATGCTGTGAGTACGTAAATGTTCCCGTTGTATTCGTACTGATTTTTTAGATAGCTATTAATTGATGCGGAAGTTGGAATTGAAAAAAGAAAGCTCTCCGTCATTAGTAACCCTGTCAATCCTGCCTTTGTCTGTACGCTCAGATCGACGAGTGTGATTTTCGAGGCTATCGCTTTTTTGTTCATCGTATTCCTACTGAATTATGTTTTTGACATTATATGACGGCCAATGTAAGCCTCAATCATAACGTCAAGCGTTTGGATTCATTAGGATTTCGAGTTTTGGCAATCCGCGAACAATCTTCATAGTTTCTAGACCCACCGTAATAACTCACTAGAATAGTTCTAGCAGATAGCGGGCATCCCCCATCGTTTCCGTCGCCCACAAATTGGCGTCGTTGACAATCCCGCTGTCTTTGTGAGTCGTGACTGCCTGGCGCTCCATCACCCATTCCAGCGCGGGCTTGCCTCTCACCACATAATCGTAGGCTTCCAACGGAATGCCGGTCATGGTGATTTTGCGGTTGTACACCACGCGGGATTTATCGGTCTTGCTGGCAAATTTCATTTGCGTGGCGCGGCTGTCACCGCTGCTGCATGAGCACATCAACATGCTGGGGCGTTATTCGTTTTTGGTACCGGACGCTGTGGCCAAGGGCGAGTTGAGCCTATTGCGCAACCCCGCGAGCGACGAATAGTTTGATGGGTCGGGCGTAACTGTGTTTTACGTTCCACTGCACCTCAAACCCCAAGATGACCTTGGGGATTTGCGTTAGCGAGAACCGTTCGCTCACTAGTGCGCCAGCGTTGATGCCAGATTTTTTGTCCTGGCGCTCACTGCTACAGTTTGTGTTCCCAAAAATCGGAATTTTCCGGCGGCAATGGCTCACTGTGTATCGGCCTTTAGCTAATCGTCAATTTCGCGTATACTCATAACAGTATATTTTCATAAAAGTATTTAATTATATGAAATAATCCAGTCAGAAGGCAGGAGATCACGCGCTAAGCCGGTGCTTGTCGGAAAGCTCTCTGAATGCTTGTTCAACATCCCGCAGTCGATCGAGGTCGTTTAAAGCCCCCTGCAAACGTTCCTGCATTTCTTGGCGAAGATCTCTCATGGCTACCAGGTCGCGTCTTCCAGATGCTTCTCGTGCTTTTTGTTGGTTATCGCTCACTGTGTAGAGCCCTTTGACAGATCGTGAATCTCATAAGACACTGAAAACGGTGAGATTTAGCGGTCACAGCTGACAAGCTCTCTCAAAAAGACAATGTGCAAGTAGCTTGGCACGCATTAAAAAGCATAAATGTTAATCGTTTTGAGCGAATCCTGTGCCCTACTTTTGTCTCGGCATACTATGGATTCCATTTAAATCAATCACTTAGAAACACGTGTGTAAAAAATAACGTATCTTACTCATATAAGTAAATGATCAATTGGGTAACTAACAAAAAGCAACTGTAAAAAGGGCGGAGAATTGATAACTCAAATTACGCCATTGATAACTCGCATTACACCAACATTAAAAGTGTAGGACAATTGCAAAAAAGTAACATCACTCTAATCCTTGCCCTGCTGCGGGCCTCGACCTCATTTTTTTAGCAGCATCCATCGCTTTTTGTCGCGCAGCCACAACTTCAGGATTGTTTGGATTTTGTTCGATAGGTGCAGTTATGCAGCCCGGCAGCTCAAGCTGCTTTGGCCTACGTTTTCTCGGCACTTTCTCTTTTACCTCTATCGGCCCCCACTTTTCTGTAATGGCGTCAGCACCGGTCTTCTTCAGCGCGATAGAAAATTTAAAGTGCGTGATCGAGCGGCCAGTTTTTACTTGCTCATAAGAAACATCAATGTCTGTAAGTTTGTTAATTTGCTTGATTGCTACGTCGATTACGGCACGTTTTAAATTATCGGTCCGATCATATTCATTGCCCAAATCCAAGGCATCTTTTAACGATGTGATGCTAATCGCTGGAACGGGCGACATTCCCAGGCGCTGGATCATCATTTCATACAATCTCACGGCATGAGCACTCGATAACAAGCCGACTTTCTCAAGTCTGTACTTCGTAAAACTTTGCTCTAAACGAGTGATGTATGGAATCATTTTCCTGGCAAATGCGACCTGTATTTGGCCTATGCCATCTATGTATGCAACATCCTGCACCCAACGAGTCATAACCTTCCTTGGCCGACCAGTTTTTTCGTCTTTGTCATTGATGACGACGCGCCTATCAAAAAGAGTGCTGGCAGCGACTTTCAGCTGCGCGTACACGTTCGTTGATCCAGGTCCAAACATCGCAGAAAACTCGTTTGCACTGATTGTTATGAGCGTTGACGGCGTTATCAAAATCTTTTCTTCTCGCGCCTTACAAATTGCGAACAAGATAATTTGTTGCTCTACCAACGTAAGACGATAAGACGCCTCAACCAGTCTGTTTGACTTAACTACGACATTTTTATTTTCGGTAGCCATTTGAGCCCAAAACAGTGTAAAAAGTTATTCTATACTACGACTTTATTCCTTTAGTAGGATACATTAAAATTGTAGGAGATTGGGGGGTTATCCACAATAAAACTGTAGGGGGTTAACATTAAAACTGTAGGAGAATGGACCCCGCAACCCGCATGAACATTGGGCTCGCAGCCTCCTAAAAGACTTAAAAGATTTTCTTTTAAAAGACAGACATCGAAAAGCGCAAACACAAAAATAGACCCCACAAGCGGGGTTATACGCCTATGGCTTGTTGACCCCAGAGGCACGAATATCGACCGAAACCACGTGTCGCGCTAGGGGCGCTCCAGACAACCGGCCCGGTCGGACCTACGGCCCGATCTGACCATGCGGCTGTGTCTACGCCTACGGCTCGCACAGTCCTGCAGCTACGCTGCAGGATCAGACTCAAATCGCCGGTCTTACCTTCACTCAACCTCAGCAATTTGTCTACAGCGAATGGGGTTATATCAAGTAGCGCGCAAGCAGTTCAGAACACTAGCCCTGGAAACACTGTAGAGCCGCGCTAAGGCGCTAACGCTCTGACCTTGCGCATGCATGAAAATAATCTCTGATCGCTGCTCAGGCGTCGTTTTAGAAGGCCTGCCGAGCGTTTTTCCTTCGCTCTTTGCACGAGCGAGTCCCGACTGAGTCCGTTCAATGAGCAGATCACGTTCCATTTCAGCCACGGCGCTCAGCATTGTGAGCATCATTTTCCCGGCAGCTGACGCGAGGTCGAGCTTTCCCAGCTGAAGAACGACGACCGAAATTTTCCGGCTAGCAAGCAACTTGACTGTTGCGCCGACATCTTGCGCATCACGTCCCAGGCGATCGAGTTTCGACACGATCACCGTTTCACCATCACGAATTTGACCTAGCAGCGCGGCGAACTGAGGCCGCTGGCTAGCGCTTGTCTTACCGCTGATCGTGTCTGCAAACCAGTAGTCAATGACGTGTCCTGAAGCCTCGATGTCGAGACGCTGATTGTCAGAATTTTGGTCTTTAGAACTGACCCGACCGTAGGCGAAAGTTGCCATTATTGTTAGCCTTCTTCGTATTCTGAAATGTCCATTCCAGCGATGCACATGCAAGCCAGCCAGTCGTTATTAATTTCAACGCTGGCTGTGGCTGGACTTCCGCGTGGGCCGATGGTCTTTGTATATCGCACTAGCGTGTTACAGCAGATTTCTGCCATAGCAAATGTTTTTGGCAACAGAAACGGCAGGGCTTGCGGGACAACGTTCATAAAAACTGCTCGCATCCATTCTCTTACTTCTGGTATTTCGACGACTTCGCGTGGGTCATCTTCATAACCGTCAAAAGTAATTTCGATTTCGGTATTGACAATGTTTTTCGGGCTATCTGCAATATAAGGTTGGAATCTGACCGTTGTTAGTCCAACCCACCGGCTTCAGCAATGTCGATCAAGGTTGGAATATGAGGCCCATACTCGATCGTCTCGGATGTTCGCTTGGTTGGAACTGCACCCTGTGAAGTGGTGATCAACCGCGTACCGCTCCCAACCTTTCGAGCATGCTTGGCATACAGGGTCTTCGCTCGGATGATCTCGTAGCTGTAGCCACGCCCGGTCCTGTTTGCGAGTTTAATCAGACCGTTCAGACATTCCGTATAAGCATTTGTGATCCGACCCGGCGAGTCCCAGTAAGCGAAGATATCGTCGTAGTGGTTATGCACCGTCTTGGCGAGACTAGTGAATTTCGGTAGATCATCATCAGGCAGCGCTGTTTCCCATGCTTCAAAGGCTCGCATTGCAGATTCTTTGTCGGGTTCGTCGTAGATTCTGAAGAATGCTTCTTTGACATCGTAGGCCAGCCCCAGTGCCGGGATCGTCTCTCGCACCACCAGCAAAGCTTTTTTTTCTGCCGGGCTCAGATTTCCGGGGCGCTTCAACGTAAGCCAGCGAATCGATTTCTTTACCTGCAGGCGCTCGTCTTTTGTCAGCGTCGCCTGATACTTCTTTCTCTCGTCCTCCAGCGCATCCGAGGCCATCTTCACGACGTGGAACTTATCGATGACTAGGCGGGCATTAGGCAGGTATTCGCTGAAGGAGCGCTTGAAGGGTCGCCACATATCAGTACACACCCATTCAACCCGCTCCCGATCAGGCAGATTCTTGAAGAACGGCTTCAGGTGTTCTTGAGTGCGGAACTCCAGAATCTGAAAGACGTTATTAGTCGCCAGGTTGGTAACAACGCATCGATACTCACCCGCGAGACTCACCTCATCAATTCCCATGATGACGGGCGTCTCATAGCGGACCGTGCGCTCCAGCTCTGCAATCAGGTCATGAGCAATATTCTTAATCGTGTTGACCGCAAGTCCGGTCTGCAAAGCCAGCGCGTGGAAGGTCATGCCAAGACAGCGATCACGAATGGCATCAACGAGTCGCTTGGTAGCGCGCCTCTTCTCATCGAGGAAGGATAACTGCGGGGTGACCGTTTTGCCGCACGTCTCACATCGATAGCGAGGCCGCATGATTTCCAACCGAACCGGCTGCATCTGCATTGGCGTGTCAGCAAAAATGCTCGATCGGCGCCCGTGTCGATGTAGTGGCTGGGCGCAGTCGGGGCAGATTGGTAACTGCTCCTCGATTAGCTCCACGACCACCGTGAGAATTTGGCCTGGACGTAAATCGACAGGCTTTACACCTGGCAGGCCGAGAAGATCAAACACCGGCAGCGTCCACGTCAATGTTACGTTGATCGCGGATCAGCTCATAAATGACATCGGTCAGCGCGGACATAGCTTGGCGATCGGATTTTAATACCAACGTGGCCAGCTTCTGGTGCGAGGTCAATGCGCGCACAACGCCTTGCTGCACCGCGCCAGGCAGATTCCCCTTTAGCGCCTGCGAACGAGTATTGTTTTCGATTTGCGCCATGACGACATCGTTCTCGCGGGCGATCGAAACGATGTGATTGACGAAGGTGGCTTGGTCGCGCAGCGGAGTGGCATCTCCAAACAAGTGATTGAGCTTATCGATGATTTCACTCAGGAAGTGAGGCGCATCGCCCGCGCCGGTGCCGCCACCAGGCCCGATCGGTTGCAGTACGGGGGATTCGCCATCACCTTGTACGCCGTCCTCCCGGTTTTTGATTTCGAAACCGGTGAGAACCAGGCCCTTGAGGTCGACATTTTCCGGGATTTCTCCACTCAACCGCTTTTCCAGCAGCTTCGCAAACGACGCGAAGTTTTCGAGCTCGGGGTCGCCAAAGTCGATCAACTGGGCCACATACGCATACGTGCGGCAAAAGCGGCCAAGCCCGGCCTTGAAGGCCATCAGCGTCTTGATCTGGTCAGCATGCTCCTTGCGGTGGTGATCCGCCGATTTCATGCCGGCCTCGTCCTTCTCGCGAAACGCTTTCTCGAAGGCGGCCTCCCATGTCGAGATGGCGTCCCGCAGCATCTTCAATTTTTGGTTGAACAGGCGCGTGGGGCCTTCGGTCGCGGCATACAGCGCCTTGTGTTGCGGATCCTGCGCGCGCGTGATATCGCGAATGGTCTTGAACCGGGCTTCCTTGAAGCGCTCCAGGTCTTCGTCGTCGTAGATGTCCTGATCGTCGAGCTGTTCCTTGACCTCGTAGACCACGTTGAGGTCTTGCACATCGTCGATCTTGGCCCCATCGTCATACATGGCGAAGGCACTGCGTACGCTTTCTGGCTCGTTCACGAAGTCGATGATGAAAATCTGGTCTTTACCGGGCGCCATGCGGTTTAAACGCGAGAAGGTCTGGACGATCTCGACATCGTTTGCAATCTTCTTATCGACGTACATCGCCACGAGCTTCGGTTGGTCAAAGCCAGTTTGGAATTTGTCTGCTACGAGCATGATCTGGTACTCAGGGCGATCGAAGGCCAGCCGCAAGTCTTGGCCTCGCACGGTGGGGTTCATGTTTTCCTCCGTGAATTCCTCGTTTTCATCAACGAGAAACGTGCCATCGCCCTTGATCTCGTCATCCGAGTGCATAACCTGCTTGCCGGTCATCTTTCCCGAAAACGCGATGAGCGAGCGGATGCCTGAATACTCTTCGTGCTTGGAAATATAGGCGTCAAAGCTTTTCTTGTACCGGATTGCAGCCGCGCGCGAGCTGGTGACTACCATCGCCTTGGCTTTGCCATCGAGGCGGTGCGCGACGTTCCGGCTGAAGTGCTCGATAATGAATTGCACCTTCTGGGTCACGTTGGTCGGATGAAGCGACATCCACTGAGCCAACGCCCGTTTGGCAGCCTTGCCGCTCACCCGTTTGGCGTCCCCTACCTGTTTGGCGAGATTGAATGCTGTCTTGTAGGGCACGTAGCCTTGCAGAACATCAAGAATGAACCCCTCTTCGATCGCCTGGCGCATCGGATACCGATGGAAAGCGCGTGGCAGGTTGTCCTTCGATGCCGGCTGCGTTGGGTCAGCGGGTCGGCCAAACAGCATGAGCGTCGAATGTTTGGGGGTGCCAGTGAAAGCGAAGTAACTAATGTTGGTCGGGCGGGCGCGCGACTTCTGGATCTCGGTTAGCAATTCTTCGACAGACAGTGTGGCCATTTTTCCGCTACCGCTCATGGCAAGCGCAGTTTGCAGCTTCGCCGCGGTCGATCCGGTCTGAGAGTTGTGCGCCTCGTCGATGATGACGGCAAAATTCTTGCCCTTCAACGTCTTGTCCGTCACGATCGCTTCCATGGCGAACGGGAACGTCTGGATGGTCACGACAATGATCGGAGTCCCTGCCAGCATGGCATCGGACAACTGCTGACTCTTCGATTTGGATGATTTCTGGCGGTCAATCGCAGCAATGACCCCGAACTGGTGATCGATCTGCTTGACTGCATCCTGCAGTTGGTCATCCAGCACGGTTCGATCGGTCACGATAATGACGCTGCTGAAGACAGCTTCGCCATTGTCCCTGCGCAGCTTAACGAGATCATGCGCTGTCCAGGCGATCGTGCTTGTTTTGCCAGAGCCTGCGCTATGGTCAGCCAGGTACGACATGCCAGCGCCGTTGGCTTTGGCATCTTCGATCATGTCGTTGACTGCCGACCATTGATGAAAGCGCGGGAAGATCAGTGTCTCTTTCTTTGACCAGTTCCCGTACAGGTCGACGGAATCCTTCTTTTCGACGTACACAAAACTGTGGAAAATGCGCAGCCACGCGTCGCGCTGGCAAACCTGCTCCCAAAAATAGGCGACGGGATACTCGCCATCGGTACGCGCAGGATTGCCAGCATGTCCTTCATTGCCTTGGTTGAACGGCAGGAAGAACGTGTTGGCGCCATCAAGCTTGGTCGCCATCTGAATGGTCGAGTCCGACATCGCAAAGTGAACCACGGCGCCACGCTTGAACGTCAGCAGTGGTTCGTGACGCTTGGTCTTCGGGTCATACGGCAGCCGGTCAGTACGGTACTGATCCATCGCTGCGTCAGCGGACTGCGTAAAGTCAGTTTTCAGTTCGATCGTAGCGACAGGAATCCCGTTGATGAACAACACCAGATCGATCGCCAGCTTGCGTGAAGGGTGATATTGAAGTTGTGGCACCACCCGGAGAATATTGGCTGCGTAGCGCTTCTGGATGTCCGCATTGCGCTTGTCTTCCGGCGCGGCTTCTGACAGATCGATGTGGCCGCACCCGGCAATTGAAAATCCTTGGCGTAGCACCTGAACTGCGCCGTTCTTCTCCAGCGCCTTTGCCAACCGGTCCATCAAGACCTCGCGAGTGCGCTCACCATTGTCCTTGCTGAGCTTGTCCCACTTCTCGGGCTGAGTTGTCTCCAGCCAAGCCACGAGGTCATCCGGATATAGAGCACGCTCGGTGTCGTATTTCAATGTCTTGCCAACCTTCCATCCTTGCGCCTCCAGCTTGGAAAGAACGTAGCTCTCGAAATGCTTTTCTTGGTGTTCAGTGTCGCTCATGCGGGCTCCCGAAGGTCGATTTGGCCGGTCACGGCGGCAGTGATGAAGGCAGAACGACGCTCTTTAAGAAGGGCAATACTGCGTTGAGTCTTTATCAATACCTTATTAATACGATCTAACTGAAAGTCCAAATAGTTGGATATTTGTTTTTGCTCATGTGGCATTGGAGCGGCAACATAAATCTCATGAATATCATTCCTGTCGATGCCAGGCACTGCCGCTTTGGCTGAGTGCAGCAAAAAGAGGTCCGAGATGTTTTGTAATAAATACCAAATAAATCGAGGTTCATTGTTGTAAAGGTCAATCGTGTACAGCGCGGTATTCAATGGCCAATAGTCTTCTTGGACAAACGTAAATTCGCCCAGCGAACCATAACGGCCGGTAACAATGCCAGGGGATTTTGCAATAGCAACGTTGTGAGTGCCGGAATAGCCGGCTGAAGAAACGACAGGCACTTTTCCTTCTACTCGAACATCTACCGGCAGATCATGCCCGCGCTGAAATACGACGAATCGCTTTAAGATGGCCACATCCCAATGCTCTGGCACATCCCCAAGCCACTCTACCCCGGAATTCCGCATTTTCACATCGGGATCAAGCCCCTTTGTGACGGCATGCGCGATCAACGCTTGACGTTTATCCTTCAGGAGTTCGATGAAACGAGCCTTTTTGGCGATCAGTGCATCGATGCGGGCGGTTTCTTGGTCAATGCATTCAGCGATTTTGTGAATTTCATTGATAGGCGGCATACAGACACGCAAATCACCGATGACATCCTGTCCAAGTCCGTAGCGGGTAATGCCTGGAGATTCGATGAAGAAGTAAGCGCGCGTCGGCGTCGATTGCAGAACGCGGTGAAGAAAGCGTGCGGTAGCAAGTTCGGCGCTGCGAATGAGCGTGAGGTGATAACCGCACACCACCCCAGGCGCGTCCTCAACAACCAGCGCTGGAATACCAATGTCCGACGGATCTTCTGAATCCTTGGTAATGATCAGATCGCCTTTTTTTAATGTGAATTGGGCAATTTCGTCTTTGCTGGCGGTTGCCCGCATGAATGGCATGTCTGCACTAATGAAATCGTTGTAATACACATCCGTGTAGTTGCATAAGCCCACCTGCTCTTGGCCTTCGTAGGACTTTTTGTCGATTCCGCTGTTTGTGAAAGTTGAGACATGGCGTAATCGCTTGACATTCCAATGGTCAGGCACTTCACTGATCCATTCAACTCCAGAATCGCGGTAAGCCAGGTAGGGCTTGTATCTGCTCATTTCGCATCCTCCACACCGGAAATTGCGCGGTACGCCTGGTGTGGGTGGTTTGGTTGGTCGGGCTGGGTGTAAATAAGTGCACCGGCACTTACTAGGGGTCTCAGGTATTGAGTTCCCAAATAGTCTGCGTTGCGATTGAACAACCCTGCCAGCTCGGAAGCCTGCCACGGACGGTGTGCACACAGCAGAATCAACGCTTCTCGCACCTTGTCTGGCGCCGTTCTCTGTCCTAAGCCTGCTACTATTTCCTGAAGGTTTGCCGGCAACTCTTGCCAGTTAGGGTTACTAGATAAGGCGGCGAGGTTGCTAGACAAGCCGATAGACTGGCTAGACAAGGAAGGTTGGTCACTAGGTAGGGACTCCTCCTCTTCGTTGCTGCCAAGCAGCCAAGAAGTCGGCTGATAATAGGTTCCCGAGCCACGCCCTTTTTGTTCTAGCAGTCCGGCGTCGCGCAAACGCTTCAGAGACTGGCTTGCCCCGAGAGTATCAACACGGTTCAGTTCTCGGTACATGGCATTGTCAATTGCACCTTGCTCTCTAACCGCTACCAATGCCCGCGTTTCTTCATCTGAGAGATGTAGATCACGAAACCGGCTTAGCCATTTGATTGATTCTTCATTCAGAAAATGCTGAAAATAGTACCTAGCCACGAAGCTGTCGTTATTGCGTTGTGATTCGAATAACGGAGGCTCAAGACCGGCCTCGACCATCATTTCTCGCATCACCCGGATACCGCTGCCCTTGGTCTCAGCAAATCGCGTGTCCAAAAGCACAGCAGCGATGCGGGGATTTCGAGGCACTGAGCCTGGTTCCCCTAGATGCTCTGGTGACTTTAGCGAATGACCAGGGTTATGAATCTCGATGCGGTTTGAGTATCGAATGATCTGAATGGGTGCGTGAGAACGGTAGCTACGGTGCATCAGTGCGTTGACGATACCCTCCCGCAGCACCCTTTGAGGAATTATCGGCTTATCCTTACGCTGGGCGTCTCCCTCTGCAAGACCGAATGCCACGGGGAGGTCGTCGAGTAAGGCGGCAAGCGCCCTACGGATGGCCCTGAATAAGTAGTCACGAATCTCGATTGAATCAAACCGGCGCTCGGGATCGGGGATCCATTCTTTGCCCGGCACCCGGATGTAATCAACGCGCGTCATAGGAAAAACACGGCGTAATGCCTGCTGCTTACCAAACAGTTGAAGGCCCGCAACAGTTGGGGTCAGTTGTCCATCATGGTTCTTGACGCAACCAAGCGATTCGAGAAGCTCTTCGTCACTCCATCGTAGCTCTTCAGCGTCGGAGTTTGCTTCAAGCCTTACTTTTCGGTAGTCCGCGATCGCTTCTTCCGATAAATCTACCAAGGATGTTCCTGGCAATACTGTGAAGTCGAAGCTCTCGACCTCACGACCTTGATATAGGACGAGCAGGTCGTCCTCTGTACAATATTGGTCAGTGCTACCAACACGGCGAAACGCGCCCTTTGGCAATCCACGCGCTTTGATAAAGACAGGTTTATCGCCGGGCTGCGCTTCTGGAACAGTGACAACCAAGACCGGGCGCTCATTGATGTACTCGCTTGCAATTTGAATGCGAACTGGGGTATTGAACTGTTCCCGACATTGGGTTGCAAGTGAGGCGCTTAGCGCATCAGGGTGGGTCACGCCCTCGACCACGTAAGGTGAAAAGAGATCATTCTCATCCCGTACGACACCGAGAATTAAGGTACCGCCTTGCAAGTCAGGTTCGTTGGCAAAGGCACAGATGGTTTCGAGGATGGATGGACCGATTTCTGTTCCCCGTTTAGCCTCTAATCGTTCATTTTCATCAATCGTGTTCAGCAAATTCAGATAATCGATCATTGCGTCACCTCGCCAAGCAAAGCCGCGATCTCCGCCTCCACCTGCTTCAAGTCTGCATCGATGTCAGCCAGTTTGCGCGGGGCAACGTACTGGTAGAAAAACCGGTTGAAGTTGATCTCGTATCCCACCTTGCCGATCTGCTTATCCATTTCGTCGAAAAACGCCGCGTCAACGTATGCGTCGGGGACGTGCGGCAGTACCTCCCGCGCGAAGTAGTCATCGATGGACTCGCTCAGCGGAATGTTTTCGTAATCCGTCAGTTCGGTGTCGGCCACGACGGCGCCATTTGCGTCCAACACTGGCTGGCCATCCGGATCGCGCCGGCCGAAGGCGGTCGTCAGCGCCTTGATGAACACCTTGGCAACTTTGATCGTGGTGCCGTGCTCAAGCGACCATTTAACGACTTCGGCAGCGAACGTTTCCGCCCAGCCGACAAGGTGCATGGAGCCAACATGGGGAACAATGGCGGCGGCCCAGATGGCTTGATGCTCGGGAGAGAGTTTGGCCCATGCCTTGTCCGTTTTGAGGTTATCCAGCCCTGACTGGTCGATATGCAAAGACATCCGCAACGGGCGAAGTACCCTAATTCGCCGGTACCCGAATGTTCGATAATCCAACATTCGTGAATGCTCGCCATTCTCTGCGGCGGCGTAGATGTCAATGATCTGTCGGCGCTGATCGTCGCTTACGACCCGGCGCTTGTTGCCTTCGTTCTTGATGGACGTCCAGAAACTGGTGCCGTTGATCAGTTGCACTCGATCTTTGCGGCCTGCAGGCTTTTTGTTCGAGAGAATCCAAAGGTATGTGCCGATACCAGTGCGAAAGAATATCTCAGTGGGCAGCGAAACGATTGCTTCAACCAGGTCGTTTTCAAGCAGCCAGCGACGGATTTCAGACTCACCAGACGCCGCACCACCGTTGAACAGCGGCGACCCGGACAGCACGATCGCCCCTCGACCACCACCGTTTTCTGGCAGCTCCAGCTTGCTGGCCAAGTGCATCAGGAACAGCATCGAGCCGTCGTTGATCCGCGGCAGGCCGGGACCGAACCGGCCCTCGAACTTCTTTTCCTCGTGCTCCGTCACAACCGCGCTCTGGTCCTTTTCCCACTTCTTGCCGAAAGGTGGATTGGACAGGACGTAATGGAAGCGGTCGTTGGGGAACTGGTCGTTGGACAATGTACTGCCCAGCCGAATGTTCTTTGACAAGTCCCGTCCCGGATCTGATTCAAGCGTCCGCAATAACATGCCTGTCAAACACACGGCATGGGTCTCTGGCTCAAGCTCCTGTCCATGAGGCACCAGAACAGGCGGCACCTTGAACCGATTGCCGTAGTCGGCTACGTGGTTCATTGCGTCAGACAGAAAGCCACCCGTACCGCAGGTAGGGTCATACAGGGTTCTGATGAGGCCGGGATTGGACTCGAAGAGGGCGTCGTCAGGGTCCAGCAGTAGTGACGTTGCCAGATGCACCACATCGCGCGGTGTCATGAAATCCTCGGCACCCTCATTCACTTCGGCACCAAAGCGGCGGATCAGATGCTCATAGAGGTTGCTCATCATCCGATCAGACACGACATTCGGATGCAGATCGATGGCCGCGAAGTTCTTGCAGATTTTGAACAGGACGCCGGCCTTGTCGAGCCGCACAACCGTATTCGAAAAATCGAATTGCTCGAAGATGACTCGGGCGTTATCCGAAAAGTGGGCGACGTAGTCTTGCAGGTTCTGGCGGGTCTTATTGCTTCCCAGACTGCCAAGTGAATACTCGGACGTGTTGTAAAAAGGGTATCGGGTCGCCTGGCGCAAAATGAGGTCGATATCGATCCCGGAATCCTTCATCGCAGCATGCGAATCACGCACTTCCTGCCGGCTGGGCTCCAGCACGCACTCCAGGCGCCTCAGCAGGGTAAAAGGCAGGATAATCTTGCCAAAATCGGTATGCCTGAAGTCACCCCAAAGGTCTTCAGCATTTTTCCAAATGAAATCTGCCAGTGATGCGCCAGTTCCTGCTTGTTCTGCCATGCGGTTCTCCAACCATAGTTTGCACAAAAGAGCCTACCATAGTGCTGGAGAGAATCAACCACATATTGCACAAAACGGAAACTTTTTTAGCTAATCAGGTATATTTAATTCCAACCATGGAATGCAGATAGCCGTTTTTCGATGTGTAAGCAAGAAGATTTGACGCGACAAAATCACGCAAGATAACGGTTTTTTCCGTTGCAGAACCTAGTCGCTCATTCACATCTTTACGACGCCTTATGTTAAAAATTACGCGGTTTTTCTTTTGCTTTTCAATCAATTTAGCGTCGTGCATTGGATAATCGTCTTCTGAATCACCCACCAACCGCACTCGTACACCGGTTTGTTTTTTCAAGAAATCACGAGCGAGACGCATGAATTCAACTTTCTCTTCAGGCAGATAGAGTTTTTGATTTTTCATTACATTTACTTCCTTTCAAGTGCTTTTAGTAGTCGTTTTTCTAAATTGCTCACCTTTTTTGCATGTAAAGCAGTCTGATTAGTTAATTTTAGTTCCAAGGCAGCTATCTTTTCGCGCATTTCACGGTTTTCAGCCGTAGTTTTTGCTAATTCCAGCCCTATTTCTTCAATTTTCTCCGCTTTTTTTGCTCGAAACGTCGCTTGCCGCTCTTGGTTTGTCGTTGCCATTTAAATCTCCTTTTCGTTACGCAATTGTTTTATATATGTTACTAATATAATACACTATAATTGCGTAACACGAAATGATCTTGTTACGCAATATCCAATTTTCGTTACGTAACTAATTTTAATGTTGTTGTATCAACACAAAAAATTCGGTTGATCGTGGGCCGCTTAGTCGTTACGCTGTAACGACTATTCAGCAGGAGTATTAACCATGGCAAAAACAGCAGCACAACGACAAGCTGAATACCGGGCGCGCCGACCTTTCCAGGGAAAAGACGGAAACGGTGAACGACGTCTGCAAGGCTGGATCACAACGGGTGGAGCACTAGCTCTGGATCGCCTGGCACGACGTTACGGTGTAACGAAACAAGAAATGATGGAACGACTAATTAACGCTGAAGACGAACGAATCGTGGCCGAGCTGAAACCCGACTCGCCAGAATGGGATGCTTATTTCGTTGCCAAATAATGCGTTACGCTGTAACGATAAGTGAAAACAAGGATTCGATCAATTCTCGAAGCCAAATTTTTCTCAAAGTGTCAAAAATCCCTGTTAAAAACAGACCAACTGTTAGAAAAGATGAGGGGTATTTTTATAACATGTTAGCTTGATCAAAATCCAGGTGTTAGAAAACGGTCGTTTTTTAACAGTCCTTGTCATCGTCAGCTTTGGCGAAATGCACGTCTTTGATGTCATCGAGCATTTTTTCTTCTTCGGCATTAGTTGCCCTGGGGGGAGGAAATCCTGCAACTCTGAGCATCGTCGTCAGCGTGAAGTCATCGACCCCCAAAATTCTTCTCGTTTTATGGCGACTGAGTTTTCCCAGGGAGTAGTCGAACAACGCCTGGCAATTTCCTGTCATTGAATCACCTTCAATTAGTCCGCTTTCCGCGAGCGTTGCAAGATAGTTTCTCAGCAAAGAAGCGACCGAGACGTGATGCTTTTCAGCGATCAATCGAGCTTGTCGCAGCGTATTTTCGTCAACTGAAAACATGATCTTAAGCATCGGTGAATATCCTTTTTTGAAAAGTCCTGTCATTCATACTCAATTATGAAGCGCCTGTAATCACTCGCTTGCGAGTGAGATACGCATTATCTTTTATGTTTGTTGTCTGCTTTCGTTGGCCACCGGTCCGGCCTGCGAACATCTTGCATAGTTTGTAAAACAGGTTGAGCTTCGTACATATAAGCGTCGTATTGAGCTTTCAACATAGGAAAACCGTAAACTGCGATAGATGCCCCGAAAATACTAGCGAAAAGTCCACCACAAGTCATTCTTAAAAATGACATTTTCATCTTATTTGAATTAGCGTAAGCCGTTTCACACAAATTCTTATTTGCAGCCAGCATGCTATTTGTTTGATCGATAAATTCTTTTTTAATATCTTCGAACGCGCCTTTTAATAAAAATTCACTATCATTAAGTTGCTTTTCTATTGCTAATTTCGTAGATCTAGTTACAACTTCAAAAACTGTATCTTTAGTTGATACTACTGATCTTTCTGCTTCTTCTTTATACCTATCTTTAGAAAATTCATTTAATTTTGATTTGTATTGATTTAGCGCAGTGTCAGTGCTTGATATTAATAAAGCTGTTTTTTCTTCTAGGTATTGAACTGCTTCTGCTATCTCTCCAATGCCAGCTCTTAAA
>NZ_JASJWR010000043.1:0-27636 GCF_035019065.1 Actimicrobium sp. CCI2.3
TCTTTTTGGCGAAGCAAAAAGAAGTGACCGGCTGCCGGGCCGCCCCCGGCTAGGTCATGACGAAGCGCATACAGAATCAGTTCCCGCAGCCAGAGTATTCGGTGCAATGCCCTGCGGTTATTGCACCTTACGCTGAGGTGATGCGCGACGGTTGGTGCAATGCCCTTCGGTTATTGCACCCTACGGGATGATCAGGACTTCGACGCCTCGGCCACCGAGATCGGCTTGCCGCGCAATTCTTTCTCCGACAATTGCAGGATCAGCAGCGGTGCCAGTGCCGAGCAAGCGGCGCTAATCAGGAACAACTGACGAAACGCGCCGTCCGCCGCAACCCGTCCGGATGAATCCGACATCAGCGACGCGAACAACTCTGCCGGTGCGTCCGGCAACGCATGGCGCAATAGCGTGGTCAGCAGCGACGACAGCACGGCGACTCCCACCGCCCCACCAAGCAAGCGGGACAGCGAAGTCAACGCCGTCGCCACACCAATATGCCCGACCGATACCGCGTTTTGCGTCGCCACCATCGAGGTCGGGAACTGGAACCCAAGCCCGACTCCCAGCACCACCAGCGCCACGACCATCAACCAGGTCTGATCCAGCGGACACACTGCCATGGCGATGCCGCCGATCGTGGCGGCAATCGCGCCACCCAGTTGCAAACTCTTGTAATGCCCGGTCGTACTCATCAGCCGTCCCGACAGAAAGGCCCCGAGCGGAATCGCCAGCGTCAGCGGCAGCAAGCGTAGTGCCGACGAGTCCGGTGCCATGCCGCCAGCCAGTTGCAAGCGCAACGGCAGCAGTACCGACATCGAGATGAACTGGAAAAAAGCGATAAATAGGACCACGCAACAAATCGCCACGGTCTTGTTGCGAAACAGCGAGAGCGGGATCAGCGGTGCGCTACTGCGACTCGAATGCCAGCCGAACAGCAGCAGCATCGTGATCCCGCCAATGGCCAGCAACAGATTGAACGGATCAACCAGCGCCACGCCCTGCCCCAGCCGCGTCATCGCAATGAGCACCGACGTCAGGCCGGAGGCAAACAGGATGGCACCGACATAATCGACGCTGTGCTGCGCATGCGTGACCGGCAAATTGCGCAGCGAACGGCGCACCAGCCACAGCGCCAGCAAGCCCAGCGGTAAATTGATCCAGAAGATGTAGCGCCATGACATATAGTGCGTCAGGTAGCCGCCAAGGATGGGGCCGGCCAGGCTGGCCGAGGCATACACGCCGCTGATGTAGCCCTGATAGCGGCCGCGTTCGCGCAGCGGCACGACATTGGCAATGGTCGCTTGCGCCACCGAGATCAGGCCGCCGCCGCCCAGCCCCTGCAAGACCCGATAGCCGATTAGCTGCGGCATCGACATCGCCAGCGCACAACCGAGCGAACCCAGCGTGAAGATGATGATGGCAGCACTCAGGCTGGCACTGCGCCCGTGGATATCACTGAGCTTGCCCCAGATCGGCGTGGCCACCGTGCAGGCGACCAGGTAGGCGGAAATCACCCAGGCCATTTGCGCAAAACCGTCGAGCTGTTTGGCAATCACCGGCAGCGCCACGGCCACCACGGTTTGCTCGATGGCACCGAGCAGGATGACGAGCACGAGGCCGCTGATGATCAGGCGGATATTAAGGGGTTCGGCGACAGGATTTTGCATGCCGGTACTTATACCCGATCAAGCCAAGGTGCGTGAATTATAGTCAGTGCGAAAGACAATCGGCTGTTCAAGAACCGCTGGCGTGGTGCTCGCCGTGCGATTGGCCGCCTGAAAAATAATCTGATCGACCCGTTCACGCAATGGGGACTTGGCACACACCGGATCGGTCGCCGCGGCATCACCGGCCAGCATCAGCGCCTGACAGCGACAACCGCCAAAGTCCTTGGCCTTCTCCGGACAACTGCGACACGGCTCCTGCATCCAGTCGTCGCCACGGTATTGATTGAAGGCGCTGCTGTCGTACCAGATCTCGTGCATGGACATGTTGCGCACGTTCGGTAAATCCAGCCCCGGCAAATCCCGCGCGTTGTGGCAAGGCAGTGCAACGCCATCGGGTGCGACACCAAGGAACACCGAACCCCAGCCATTCATGCAAGCCTTGGGCCGGTCTTCAAAGTAATCCGGAATCACGAACAGAATCTTGCAGCGCTTGCCGATTTTTTCGCGATAGGTCGCTACGACGTCTTCAGCGTCACGCAGTTGTTCGCGCGTCGGCATCAGCTGGTCACGGTTCTTCATCGCCCAGCCGTAGTACTGCGTGTTGGCCAGCTCCAGATATTCGGCGTCCAGCGCCAGCGCCATCTCGATGATCTTGTCAACGTGCGGCAAATTGTGCCGGTGCAGCACGCAATTGAGCACCATCGGGTAGTCAAACTTCTTGATCAGCGCCGCGACTTTTTTCTTCAGGTCGAAGGTCTTGGTGCTGCTCAAAAAATCATTGAGCTCCTTGGTCGAATCCTGAAACGACAACTGGATATGATCAAGGCCAGCCTGCTTCAACGCTGACAAACGTGACTCGGTCAGGCCGACACCAGAGGTGATCAGGTTGGTATAAAAACCGAGCCGGTGCGCTTCGGTAACCAGCTCTTCGAGGTCGTCGCGCAGCAGCGGCTCGCCACCCGAAAAACCCAACTGCACCGCACCCAGCGCGCGCGCCTGCTGCATCACCGTGAACCACTCGGCGGTGCTCAGTTCATTGCGCACTGATTCGTAATTGACCGGGTTGTAGCAGAACGCACAATGCAACGGACAGCGATAGGTCAGCTCGGCCAGCAGCCAGTAAGGTGGGGTCGGCACAGGCTTCATGGTCAGACAATCCAGTTCTGTTCAAACGCATGGGCCAGCAAGCCATCGACATCAGCGCGCAAGCCGGTCGTGCTGAACTTCTGTTCCAGCGTGGTGACGATGTGGTCGACCGTGGTGACGCCATCGCACAGTTGCAAGATCTCTCCGGCGCTGGCATTGAGCCGCACCATGCCTTCGGGATAGAGCAGCACATGGCAGTGCTGGGCCTCTTCCCATTGCAGACGGAAATGGCGGTTGAGTTTGGGCGTGGCCGGCGTGACTTGCTCGTTGGTGGTCGTCATTCGGGATACGCCTTCTCGATCGCATCAAGCATCGCCCACAGGATGTCGAGCTTGAACTGCAGGATGTCGAGCGCACGCTCTTGCTGCGCGCGCGTCGTGAAATGGTCCAGCGTCACGGCCATGCCGTGATCGACATCGCGCTGCGCCAATGGAATCCGGCTGCGGAAATACGCCAGTCCCGACGCCTGTATCCACGGATAGTGATCAGGCCAACCAGCCAGCCGGTCCTTGTGGATTTGCGGTGCGAACATCTCCGTGAGTGACGAACAGACCGCTTCCTGCCACGGCTGGCGACGGGCAAATTCAACATACGCATCGCAGGCAAAACGCACACCGGGCACCACCTTTTTCAGCGACCAGAGCTCGTCGCGTTCTATCCCGGCGGCCGCACCGAGCTGGGTCCAGGCTTCCATGCCACCGGCCGCGTGGCCCGTGTAATCATCGTAACCATCATGATCGAGGATGCGCGAAATCCACTTGCGGCGGGTCTCGCGGTCATCACAGTTGGACAGGATCGCCGCATCTTTTTTAGGGATGATGGACTGGTAGTAAAAGCGATTGACGACCCAGCCGCGAATTTGCGCAGGTGAACATTGACCGCTGTTGAGGCGCACATTGAACGGATGATGAATGTGGTAGCTCTTGCCCTTGGCGCGCAGCTGCAGCTCGAATTCTTCGCGAGTCCATGCGGGTGCAATTAAATTGCTCACAATTGAATCTCCATGCCGTCGTGTGCCACCTCGATGCCGTGCTGCGTCAGTACTGCCCGTTCGGCAGAGTCTTCGCGCAGGATCGGATTGCTGTTATTGATGTGGATAAGAATTTTGCGGCTGGCTGGCATCGTGTCGAGGATGGCGATCATGCCGTCGGGACCGCTTTGCGGTAGATGTCCCATGGCCGAGGCCGGTTTTTTTGACAGGCCCAGCGTGATCATTTCGTCTTCGGTCCAGAACGTGCCATCGACCAGCAGAACATCCGCGCTGGCCATCGCTGCCGTGATCTCCGGTGATAGCGCACCGAGTCCCGGCGCATAGAACACGCGCTTGCCGCTAGTCTGGCTGGTGATCATCAGACCGATGTTATCGCCCGGATGCGGGTCGTTGCGATGCGGTGAATACGGCGGTGCCTTGCTCGACAAGGTCAGCGGCGTGAAACTGATCTGCGCGAGCGGGTCAATGACGAAGGGCTGGCCGTCAGGGTGGATCGTATGGCGCTCGACGCCGCAATAATGGCCGAGCACCGAGGCAATCGGCAAGCCGGTCGAGATGTCGGCAAAGACCTGTTCGGTCGCGTACAGCGGCAACGGCGACGAGCGTTCGCGCAGCATCAGCAAACCGGTCACATGGTCGATCTGCGCATCCATCAGCAGCACGGCGCAGATGCCGCTGTCGCGGATAGCGCGCGCGGGCTGCAAGGAAGGAGCACAAATCAGCTGGCGCAAGATATCGGGAGAGGCATTGATCAGCACCCAGTCCGTGCCGTTGTCGCTGACAGCGATCGACGACTGAGTCCGGGCGGTCGCGCGGATACTGCCATCGCGTACGCCGCTACAGTTAAAGCAGTTGCAATTCCATTGCGGGAAACCACCACCGGCGGCTGAACCCAATATGCGTATTTTCAAGGTAGCTCCGGATAGCCGGGAAATCGACGTCGCGGTCGTTGTCGACACCGGCTATCGTTGATCAATCAGCGGTTGGCGATGTACAACGTGATTTCAAAACCAAAGCGAAAATCAATAGCGGTTGGTGTGGTCCAGGTCATGTGATGCTCCTTGTTTGTCTCATTGATGGAATTGGTCATGCCCGGTCAAGGTGCTGGTCGGGCAGGTTGATCATGCGCCGGTCATCGGCGATGGGCATGCGCGGATTGACGCAAGAGGGCTCATGATTTTCATGAAAGAGTCGGTGGAAGACGGGCATGTGGGACGGCATGTGATGCGCAGAATGCACCAACCAGGCTCGCCAATACCCCCTACCCGTCACAGCCGGTAGAATGCGCCATGACCGCACCCTCCCGTTCCCCGCGACCACCCGCCGCACTCAGCCTGCGCCACAAAATCAACCTGATCTTCGGCGTGATCAGCATGCTCGTACTGGGCTTGCTGGTGATGGTGCAAATCCAGTCGGCACGCACCAGCGTGCGCGAAGAAATCGAGGCATCGAACCGCATCGCCGCGCAACTGCTGAGCCGTATCACGTGGCTCTCGGCGATGGGCGGACTGGATCAGCTCGGCGGCTTTTTGCAGGAAACCGGCCGCGTCCGCGCCAATGAAATCCGCTTGCAGGATCAAACCGGCCGGCAGATTTATGCGTCGCCGCCATCGACTTACAAGGCCGGTCGCGATGCGCCGGACTGGTACGAAGCACTGGTCACGCCGCACCTGCCGGCGACCACCATCGTGCTCGCCGGCGGCAAGCTGACCGTGACGCCGAACCCGACCCGCTCGGTCCTCGATGCCTGGGATGACCTCAAGCGCATCGTGCTGGTCGAGGCGTTGCTGCTGCTGGTGGCCGATCTGCTGGTGTTTGTCATTGTCGGGCGCTGGCTGGCACCGCTGGACCGCATCCAGAATGGATTGCGTGCAATCGAACGTGGTGAACACGCGATCCGGTTGCCACCGCTGGCCGGTCGCGAAGCCGGCGAACTGGGCCGCACGTTCAACCGCATGGCACAAGCCGTCGAGGAAAACATGCAGGTACGCCAGACCAGCGCCGATGTCCAGGCACGCCTGGCGGCGCAGCGCGAATTCACGACGCTGCTGCATCAGCGCATCGAAGAAGAACGTGCCGCGCTGGCGCGCGAATTACACGATGAACTGGGCCAGTCACTGACCGCCATCCGCAGCATCGCCAAGTCGCTGATGCAGCAACCGGCAATCCGCGACGGCACCAGTCAGCAGTGCGTGCAGATGCTGTTCGACACGGCTGGCTCGACCGCCGATGCGCTGCATCGGATGATCCCGCGACTGCGACCGATCCAGCTCGATGGCATGCGACTGGCCGATGCACTGCGCGACCTGATCACCGAACTGCAACTCGCCTGCCCGGCACTCGACATCACGTTTCGCACCGATCACGACATGCCGGCCCTGTCCGAACCGATCGAAATCGCGTTGTACCGGATCGTTCAGGAAGCCCTCACCAACGTGATCCGTCATGCCGGTGCCCGCCATGCGCTGGTCTGGCTGCGCCGGTGTGGCGATGACCTGTGCCTGTCGATCGGCGACGATGGCAAAGGTGGTCCCGCCACACTGATACGCGCCGGTCACTACGGCGTGCGCGGCATGCAGGAACGGGCCGAATCGCTGGGCGGCACGTTGCGTTTCCAGCCAGGCGAACCAGGTGGTCTGCTGGTCGAACTGACGATACCGATGAAAGAAAACGTCGCATGAACAAACCTGTCACGGTCATGCTGGTCGATGATCACATGGTGGTGCGCTTCGGCTTCCGGATGCTGCTCGACGCGACACCGGACATTCGCGTCATTGCCGAAGCCGATTCGGCCGATGCCGCCTACTTGCAATTGCAGACCTGCCAGCCCGATGTGGTGGTGATGGATATTTCGTTCGGTGACAGCAGCACTGGGGTCGATGCCACGCGTCGCATTCTGGCCCGCGACAAGCACATCAAGGTACTCGGTCTGTCGTCGCATGAAAACCCGAGTTACGTGCGCTTCATGCTCAAGGCCGGTGCGCTTGGCTACCTGTCCAAACGCAGTGCGCCGGATGAACTGATCCACGCGATCCGGCAGGTCGCCAGCGGACGCATGTACCTCGATGCACATGTCTCGCAACGGATGGCATTGCAGGAATTCGATGGAGCCAAAAATCCGCTGGAGATTTTGTCCGAGCGCGAATTCGGTGTGTTCATCCAGCTGGCCAAAGGCTTGTCGGTCAACCAGATTGCCGTCGATCTGAACATATCACCGCGTACTGCCGGCACGCACCTGTACAACGTCAAACAAAAACTCAGTGCCGGCAACCAGGCCGAACTGACATTGATCGCGGTACGGCATGGCTTGATCGAGGTCTGATCCAGTGTCTTCGCATCATCAGGCCGCCGACGACAGCTTGAGACCGACCACACCGGCGATGATCAGTGCCAGGCTGAGCAGCCGTCCGGCACTGGCCGGCTCACCCAGAAAAACCATGCCCACCCCGGCCGTACCGACGATACCGATGCTGACCCAGACCGCATAGGCCGTATCGGAAGGCAGGGTTTTCATGGCGATGCCGAGCAAGCCAAGGCTCACACTCATCGCCAGTACGGCTCCTACCGACGGCCACAGCCGGGTGAATCCTTCGGTGTATTTCAGGCCAACGGCCCAGCAGATTTCAAGCAGTCCGGCACACAGCAGCAATATCCAGTTCATCGAGCACCTCGTCGTGACAGGGAAGTCGTCTTCCGGATAGGGATGGAGCGGTGAGGTCGTCCTCACTTCCTGACACCATGCGAGGACTGGCTTAGTCCGGTACACCGTCCGGTGCCATTTCCTCTGCAGCACCGAGCAAGTGCTCCGCCTCGGCCGCTGGCAATGCTTCAACCGACTTGAGTTTGCGCGCCATCTGACGACTGCGCACTTCGGCGTTTTCAATATTCTTGGCGGCCCGTTCCAGCGCCACCCGCGTGGCTGACAACACGTCGCCAAACTTGCCGAATTCGGTCTTCACCGCACCCAGCACTTGCCACACTTCGGATGAGCGCTTCTCCAGCGCCAGCGTGCGAAACCCCATCTGCAAGCTGTTGAGCAAGGCCGACAAGGTCGACGGACCGGCAATGCTGACCCGGTGCACGCGCTGCATGTCGTCGGCCAGTCCGGGCCGGCGCATGACTTCGGCATACAGGCCTTCGGTCGGCAGGAACAGGATCGCGAAGTCGGTCGTCAAGGGTGGCGACAGGTACTTGTCGGCGATGGTCTTGGCCTCGCCACGGATCACGCGTTCGAGCTCGCGCCCCGCGGTGGCAACGCCGTCGGCATCGGCACGATCGGCCGCATCCGACAAACGCTCGTACTGCTCTTTCGGAAACTTGGCATCGATCGGCATCCAGACCGGCGTGTTGCCGTGGTCCTGTCCCGGCAACTTGATGGCAAATTCGACGCGCTCGCCACTGCCGGGCACGGTCTCGACATTCTTCGCGTATTGCTCGGGCGTGAGCACTTGTTCGAGCAGCATTTCAAGCTGCACTTCGCCCCAGGTACCGCGCGTCTTGACGTTGGTCAGCACGCGCTTGAGGTCGCCCACGCCGATAGCCAACTGCTGCATTTCACCGAGGCCCTGATGGACTTTTTCAAGCCGGTCGGACACCAGCTTGAACGACTCGCCGAGGCGCTGTTCGAGCGTGGCGTGCAGTTTTTCATTGACGGTCTTGCGCATTTCTTCAAGCCGCGCGCCGTTGTCGGCCTGCAGGTCCTTGATTTTTTCTTCCAGTGTGGCGCGTACTTCGAGCAAGCGCTGGGCGTTCGATTCAGTCAGTGTGGCCAGCGTTTGCTGCAGCGTGTCGCCGAAGCGTTTGAGGGCCAGCGACTGTTCTTCACGACCGCTGTGTGCCTGCTGCGCGATCGCTCCGTTGAGCGTGGTCAACTGCGCCGACAGGGTTTGCTGGAAGTGGGCGAAGTTACTGCCCAGCTCAACGCGGGTGGCTTGCGCCGATGCCTGCACTTGCCGTTCGAGGCGCTCGGCGGACAGCTGCTGCTGTTGCTGCTGCTGCTGCTGCAACTGGGGTGTACTGTCGCTGCCGCGAGCACGCATCAGCAGCAGAATCTGCAGCGCAATCACGACCGCCAGCAAGAGCAACGCAATCATTTCGACATAGGTCATGTCATCTTTTCAAAATAGTGTGGGCAAGGCTGCATCGGGCTCAACCCTCGCGATTGCGCATCCAGTCTGCGGTCTGGTAAAACGACGTGATGAGCCGGTCGCGCAAGCCCTCTTCGACACCGATGTCCTGCAACGCGAATGCCATGCATTGCATCCACTGGTCACGCACGCTGACACCGATCGGATACGGCAAATGACGCGCCCGCAAACGCGGATGACCGAAGCGTTCGATATACAAGTCCGGACCACCGCTCCAGCCACTGAGAAACCAGTACAGCTTGTCACGCGAACCGTCCAGTGTGGTCGGATGCAGTGCGCGCAGTTCGGTAAATTCCGGCTCCAGATCCATCAGGTCATAGAACCGGTCGACCAGTTCGCGCACCCGCGCATCGCCGCCGATGAGGTCGTACAACAGCGTCGATTCGCTCGTCATCGTCAGGTACCGCGCAGGGTTTGCAGCGGTGGTTGGTTGAGCACATTGCGCAAGCCGACCCAGCCACCAAATACCGCACAGGCAGCACCCACTACTAATCCGGCAATCCAGACTACCGGACTGAACTGCCACGCGAAATCAAACACGAACGTGGCCAGTGACCAGCCGACCGCCGAGGCACCGGTGGCGGCGAGCAAGCCCGACAAGCCGCCGACCAGCACGAACTCGATCCACTGCGCTTGCGACAATTGCTTGCGCGTCGCGCCCAGTGCCCGCAGCAATCCGGCCTCGCGGCTGCGCTCGTCATGCGAGCCAGCCAGCGCGGCGTACAGCACGAGCACACCGGAAGCCAGTGTGAACAGGAACAGGAACTCGACCGCCGTGACGACCTGATCGACCACGGCCTGAATCTGCCTGATCACATTGCCGACATCGACCACGGTCAGGTTGGCAAAGTCACGCGTGAGCTGGTTGACCAGCGCGACATTCTGCGGCGGCAAATGGAACGCGGTGATCCACGTTTGCGGCGTATCGGCCATCACGGCCGGATTCAGGATCACGAAAAAATTCACCTGCATCGAACCCCAGTCGAGCTTGCGCAAGCTGGTGACCGGCGCTTCGATCTGTTGCCCGGCAATGTCGAACTTGAGCACGTCGCCCAGCTTCAGTCCCAAGGTCTTGGCGAGGCCTTCTTCGACCGAAGCTTCCGGTTTGCTGTTGTCGAACCAGCGTCCGGCCACCACCTGATTTTGCGGCGGCAAACCGGTCATCGTCGACAGGTTGAACTCGCGCTCGACCAGCCGCTTGGCGCGATCATCCACATACTCGTCGCCACCCGTGGGCTTGCTGTTGACCTCGATCAACCGTCCGCGAATCATCGGATAGAGCGTCGGATTAACGACACCATTGGCCACCAGTTCACGGCTGACACGCTGGGTCTGGTCCGGCTGGATATTGATGACAAACTGGTTGGGCGCATCGGCGGGCGTCGCCTGTCGCCATGCATTGACCAGATCGCCGCGCACCACGGTGAGCAACAGCAGTGCCATCAAGCCCAACGACAGAGCCACGATCTGCACCACGGTCGCACCGGGACGCCGTTGCAATGCCGTCACCGCGAAGCGCCAGCTGGCATGATTGACCAGGCCACGCAATGCGCGCAGCGATTTCAGGCTGAGCCAGCCGAGCAAGGCAAAGACCGCCAGCCCGCCGAGAAAGCCACCGGCCGTCAGCGCGCCCAGTTTCAGATTACCCGCCTGCCACAACAGCAAGCCGATGAAGGTCAGCAAACCGAGACCGTAGGTCAGGATCGCCACCGGCTGCGGCGCATCCTGTTCGCGCCGGATCACGCGGTTGTGCGGGACATTGCGCAATTGCAGAACCGGTGGCAGCGCAAACCCGACCAGCAACAGCAAACCGATCGCGATGCCCTGCAGCGCGGGCATGACACTGGCTGCCGGCAAGTCACTGGCTACCAGTCCGCCCAGCCATTCGAGCAAGACAAAATGGGCGCTGAATCCGACCGCCGCACCAACGGCGCTGCCGACCAGACCGATGATGAAAAACTCCACCAGATACATCAGCGTGACCTTGTTTTGCGTCATGCCGAGGCAACGCAACATCGCGCAGGCATCGACATGGCGCAACATGAATTGGCGCGCTGCCATGGCAATGGCAACCGCTGCCAGCATCGCGGACAACAAGCCGACCAGCGAGAGGAATTGTTCGGCGCGTTCGAGCGTCGCCCGCATCTGCGGCTGGCCGCTGTCGAGCGACTCAAGACGGATACCCTTGATCGCATTGGCATCGATGCTGCTCTCCACCCACTGCTGGAAAGCGCTGGCCGCCTCGGGCGGGCCGGCCACAAGCAAACGATAGGTGATGCGCGAACCGAACTGGATCAGGTTGGTACTAGCCAGATCGGCCTCGGCCAGCATCACGCGTGGCGCAAAATTCATGAAGCCGGCACCGCGATCTGGCTCTGCCGTGATGACCCGGTCGATCTTGAATTGCCTGTCGCCGAGCTTGATTGACGCGCCGACCTGCAGGTTCAGTGCCAGCAGCAGGGTCGGATCGACCCAGACGGTCCCGGCGGCCGGAATGGCGCGCGTCGCCACACCACCTGCCTTGCTGTTCGGGGCGACTTTCAGACTACCGCGCAACGGATACCCTGTGGTCACGGCTTTCACCGACGCCAGTTTCGATTGCATCGCATCGCCTTCGCCAGCCAGCGCCATGCTTGGAAACACGATGGTATCGGCCAGTGTCAGCCCGCGTTTGCGGGCCTCGGCGCGCCACGCTTCGCTGATCGGCGCATCGCCGCGGATCACCAGATCGGCACCCAGCAACTGATGCGCATCACGATTGAGGCCAGTGCGCATGCGGTCAACAAAAAAGCTCACCGATGTCAGTGCCGATACCGCCACCACCAGTGCCACGAGCAGAAAGCGCAGCTCTCCCGCTCGCCAGTCGCGCAGCGTCATGCGCAGCGATTGCAACAAGGTCAGCATCATCAGGCGGGCTGCCCGTCAAAAAATGCATCGACTTCGGCGAGGTATTTTTGCCGGGTTGCGCCATCAATGAAAGCGGCATCGAAACTGTTGCGTGCCAGCTGTTGGGCATGGTTACGCGTCAGTGGCAGTGCCTCGAAGGTGGCCACGAAGTTGTCGTTCAGGTAGCCGCCAAAGTAGGCCGGATCATCCGAATTGATGGTGATCATCAGACCCGCCTCGATCAATTTCAGCAGGTTGTGATCCACCAGCCGGTCGACCACGCGCAGCTTCAGGTTTGACAGCGGACAGACCGTCAGTGGGATTCGTTCATGCGCCAGCCGTGCTGTCAGGGCGGCATCTTCGAGGCAGCGCACGCCATGGTCAATGCGCTCGACTTTCAGGACATCGAGCGCCGCGGTGATGTAGGCCGGCGGACCTTCTTCGCCGGCATGCGCGACCAGATGGAGACCGAGCTGGCGGCACTTGGCAAACACGCGGGCAAACTTCTCTGGCGGATGGCCAAGCTCGGCCGAGTCGAGGCCCACACCGATGAATTTATCGCGGTGTGGCAATGCCAGTTCCAGCGTGTCGAACGCGTCGTCTTCGGACAGGTGACGCAGGAAGCACAGGATCAGCGCGCCGGTCATGCCCCACTCCTGCTGCGCATCCTGCACGGCACGCCAGATACCGTTGATGACGAATTCCATCGGTACGCCACGGGCGGTGTGTGTTTGCGGATCGAAGAATAATTCGGTGTGACGGACCTGATCCTGGTGCGCGCGCAGCAGGTAGGCGCGGGTCATGTCGTAAAAATCCTGCTCGGTGAGCAGCACGCTGGCACCGGCATAATAAATGTCAAGGAATGACTGCAGATCGGTGAACGCATACGCCGCACGCAAGGCATCGACGGACTCGAAGGCCAGTGCCACGTTGTTACGTTGGGCCAGTGCAAAAATCAGTTCCGGTTCGAGCGAACCCTCGATGTGGATATGCAGCTCTGCTTTTGGCATCTGCTGCAGGGTGTGGCGCAATGCTTCATTCATGCGGATATCCTTGAGAGTAGCCGGCCATGATAAAGGAATCGCTCAAAAAAAACCGCCGGCACACTCGGCCAGCGGTTTTTGACAACGATGCCGATGCTTATTTGGGCATCGCGCCGTCCACGCCCTTGACGTAATAACGCAAGCCCTTCATGTCCTTGATGGCCATCGTTTGACCGGCAGCGACGACTTCCTTGCCGGCCTGATCCATGATAGGCCCCTGGAACGGAGTCAGCGTGCCATCGCTGATTGCCGCAGTTTTTTGCTCCAGCAGGGTCCTGACATCGGCTGGCAGCGCCGCATTGATGCTGGCCATGACGATCGCCCCTTCCTTCACGCCCCACCAGCTATCGGCGCTTTTGACGGAGCCGGCCAGTGCTTCGGTGACCACTTTCTTGTAATACGGTGACCAGTCGATTGTTGCCGATGCCAGATGCGATTTCGGCCCGATCTTCGACATATCCGAATCCCAGCCGAAGGCATGGACGCCCTTCTCTTCGGCCGCCTGTAGCGTTGCTGGCGAATCCGTATTCTGGATCAGCACATCGACGCCCTGCCCGATCAACGCCAGCGCCCCTTCGCGCTCCTTGCCAGGATCGAACCATTTATTGATCCAGACCACGCGCGTGCTGATCGCCGGATTGCTGCTTTGCGCACCCAGCGTAAAGGCGTTGATGTTGCGAATGACTTCCGGGATCGGGATCGACGCGACCACGCCGAGCTTGCCGGACTTGGTCATCTTGCCCGCCACGACGCCAGCGAGGTAGGCGCCTTCATAGGTATGCGCGTCGTAGACGCCCATGTTTGCGGCGGTCTTGTAGCCGGTCGCATGCTGGAAATTCACCGCCGGAAAATCCTTGGCTACTTTCAGCATCGGCTCCATGTAGCCAAAGGTGGTCCCGAAAATGAGCGTATTGCCCTGGGCGGCGAGGTCGCGAAACACACGCTCCGCGTCGGCACCTTCGGCCACATTTTCCACGAAGGTCGTTTTTACCTTGTCGCCAAATTCTTTTTCGATCGCCTTGCGACCCAGATCATGCGCATACGTCCAGCCGGCATTCCCGACCGGACCCACATAAACAAACCCTATTTTGAGTGGACCAGTAACCGCGACCGGCACCGCTGCCGGAGTCGTCGCGGCCACGGTGCCGGTCTCGATTTTCGGGCTACAACCCAGCACCGGGATGGCCACTGCCAGCGCCAGCACGCGCAACGACATGCGTCGATTCAGGAAGTCAGGCATCGGAAGTGCTCCTCGTAGTCAATAAATAAAAGTTCAGAAATGTGCGTTCGGAACGAACAGTACCGCAAGATCCTGCCGAACGTGGCGGTGAGGCGTCTGCCAGTTACAAAATCACGCTGACACGCCAGCTGCATTGCCAGCGCCAACGGTTTATGTGAGACTCCAAGTTCGCCAAAATACGGTGTTAATCATGTCGCAAAAGGAAATCCGGCAATGCTGAAAGTCGTAATCATTGACGCCAATTCAATTACACGCAATTTATTATCGACCTTGCTGGTTGCTGGCGGATATGACGTGATTGGCGACACGAACACCAGCGATGCCGGTCTGGCGCGCATCATCAAATTGGAGCCACAAATCCTCTGCGTGGATATCGGCGAGGTCGCCGACCAGCGCTTCACCATCATTGATTTGCTGCGCAAAGCATTGCCGAAAGCATTAATTTTTGTTGTTTCTGGCCGCATGGATTCGGATCTGGTTCAGGGGGCCGCGCAACGCGGTGTCCATGGATTCATCGTCAAACCATTCAATCCGGTGACCGTACAGACAGCCATTCGCAATGCCATCCTGAAAATAGCGCGGCAACGGCAAGCCGCTACAGCGATATCCGCTGAGACGCCAGCACCGGCTGACAAATCGGCAGGCATAGCGCCAGACACCACGTCAAGCGACAGCGCACCCTGACATCCATGCTGCATGAAGCCGACTGCGCCTCAGCGGCCGGCAAGACAATCTCACTTCGCCTTGTTATCAAATTGCCTCGGCTGCACCGGGTCAATTTGTGCGCCCTGCTTCACTCAAATTTGTGGGTGGTTTCATAACGTGGTCAAAAAAGAACGTTAGTTGTTCCATAAAAACTTTTAGTTACAATTAATCGAAACTAGCGGTATATTGAACTCGCTTCATCTGTAACACCTCTCCAAATGGGTTTGGGCCCGCTTCACCGCGGGCCTTTTTTTTCAACTCTCTGGCAGGCCCGCGATGCATGCACTTTATCCCATCAAAATTCGACAGTTCACAACCGCGAACAGCGACACCAGTACTCTTGCCTGCAGAAAAACTCCCTCGTTGCGATGTCGTTTTTAATCTCCATGTCCTCCGCAAAGAGCAGATAAAATGCAATAACGTTATCAAATTAGAAAAACCACGTAAAGTAACGGTTTATCCAATTATTTCGCTGCCAGCACTACCCCGCAACGAAGAAACTGCCACCAGGAGAATTCTATGAACGATATCAGCATACTGGACAACGTCGATTACGACCCCAACCGTCTACTGGACTTTTTGATCGAAAAAATGCATAGCAAGAACGATGCAGGACTATCCCGCGAACTCGGTGTCGCACCACCAGTGATCAGCAAGATCCGCCATCGCCGCCTGCCCGTCGGTGCCTCGATGCTGATCCGCATGCATGAAATCAGTGACCTGAGCATCCGGGAACTGCGCAATCTGATGGGCGACAGGCGTGAAAAGCACCGGATTAGTCCGGAGCAGTTCAAACCAAAAGCATAGTAATCCGCGATATCTGGTTCGACAGCACCCCTTGTTTGCCGGGCAAACCCGGCAACGCAGCGTCCACTGCCTGAAGGCGGGCCCCAGCGCCGCCTTACGGTGCATTGCGACCAAGATCTGGCCGACAACGTTGAACCCATCAACGTAAAAAAGAGTCCACATAGCGGCGACGCCACGTAATCCGTCATCAGGTGCTTGCACCACACCCAAAGTCGACATCACTGTGACACCGATTTCCGGCCTGATTGGTGGCGCGCTTGTTGCTTTCCCCAAAACTGTCATGCGACCTAACATCGTTGCGATGGCTACCCCAACGTTCTTTCCCGATTTTCGTTCACCGAGGACTATTCATGATTCATGACCGTAAGCAAGTAACAGAAATGATCCTGTCGGCAAAAGTAAGCAAAGGCATCAAGTGGGTGCAAGTCGCCGAAGCCATCAACTTGAGCAAGGAATGGACGACTGCAGGATGTCTTGGCCAGATGACGTTCAACAAGGCACAGGCAGAAACGATTGGTCGCCTGTTCGACCTGTCCGACGAAGCAGTGGCGTGGTTGCAGGTGGTGCCGTCAAAAGGGTCGCTCTCGACCGCAGTACCGACTGACCCGCTGACTTACCGGCTATATGAAATTGTGAGTGTCTATGGCTCGACGATCAAGGAATTGATTCATGAAGAATTTGGCGACGGCATCATGAGCGCGATCGACTTTTCCATGGATATTCAGCGCGCGGCCGACCCGAAAGGCGATCGCGTCAACCTGGTCATGTCGGGCAAGTTCCTGGGCTACAAGAGCTACTAGCAGATTCATTGCGCTCACAGGAACTCTGAGAGGAGATTCCCGCGAACGCGGGAATCCTTCTGCGAGAGGCGCGTTGGCTTCCAGCGCGCTTATTTTTTTGCGCCAGCCGGGTCGCCGACCTTCTTGATTTCTCCGGATTGCAAGCGTGCAAAGTACGATGTTGCTTCACGCTTCACCACAGGCATCAGGCAATACAAGGCCGCGATGTTAACAACCGCCATCGCAAAAATCATCGCATCCGAAAAATCGATCACCGCGCCTAGCTGCGCGGCGGCACCAATGACCACAAAAGCGCAAAAAACCAGCTTGTAGATCAGTTCGCGTTTCTTGCCTTCGCCGACCAGGTAAGTCCAGGCCTTGAGTCCGTAATACGACCACGAGATCATCGTTGATAACGCAAACATGAATACGGCAACAGCAAGCACGTAAGGGAACCAGCTGATGCCCTGCGCAAACGCGATGGACGTCAACTCAACCCCGGAAGCGCCGTTTGTCGTGGCAATTTTTCCATCGGTCACCAGGTAGATGCCGGTGAAGGGATCGACCGTCAGCACACCTGAAATCACGATCACCAGCGCCGTCATCGTGCAGATCACAACCGTGTCGATGAAGGGTTCGAGCAGAGAGACGATGCCCTCGGTGACCGGTTCGTTGGTACGGACCGCAGAGTGCGCAATCGCCGAGGAACCAACCCCGGCTTCATTTGAAAACGCGGCACGCCGAAAACCCTGGATCAGGGCACCGACAAAGCCGCCTGCCACCCCGAGGCCAGTGAAGGCACCACTCAAGATCTGTCCGAACGCCCAGCCGACCCGGTCGTAATTGACCAGAATGACAACCAGTGCCGCACCCACGTACAGCAATGCCATCAACGGGACAATTTTTTCAGTGACGGTAACAATCGACTTGATACCGCCGACGATGACGGCAAAGACAATCGCCGCAAGAATAACGCCAGTAATCCAGCCATGGCCGGCCAGCACACTGTTTGCACCGCCGGTGATATTGACCAGCTGGGCATGCGCCTGATTGGACTGAAACATGTTGCCACCACCGAACGATCCGCCCAGGCACAGCAGCGAAAACACAACCGCCATGAAGCGACCACCTGGCAAGCCCCGTTCGCGAAAACCCTTGGCCATGTAGTACATCGGTCCGCCCGAGACCGACCCGTCCGGATACTCGTTACGGTATTTCACACCCAGCGTGCATTCGGTAAATTTGGTGGCCATGCCCAACAAGCCGGCAACAATCATCCAGAACGTTGCCCCCGGTCCGCCGATACCAACGGCCACGGCGACGCCAGCAATATTACCTAGCCCAATTGTGCCGGACAACGCCGTGGCAAGCGCCTGGAAATGACTGACTTCGCCCTTGTCCTTCGGATTCGAATAATCGCCTCTGACAAGTTCAATCGCATGGCGGAAAGCGCGTACCTGAATGAATTTGAAGTACAACGTAAAAATCAGCGCGCCAAAAACCAGCCAGAGTACGATCCAGGGAAATGCGGTGCCAGGCAATGAGGCAAAGACCAGGCTGACGAACCAACCGGTCGACGCAGCGAAGGCCGCATTAATGCGCGTATCGATGGTCGCGACTCCCTGCGCCAACGCAGAACCGGAGAACAGGACGAAAGCAAATGCGATCGGAAGAAATTTCAGGTGTCGCATGGTCACACTCCGATGTGGCGAAGAACGCCGGTGGGTCTCGATGATGTGCTGAGTGATTTCACGTCAGCATCGTAGGAACACGACATGCTCTTCGCTGACGAAGGCGTCGTGCCGGGACTGTGCTGTTTTCGCATGCACATGCGAAATAGGCCGCGCGAGGCTACGTGAGCAACCACTAACTTCCTAGCAAGATTTTATTGCTACTGATGGTCAGTTAACTGGAGGTAAAAGGTACGGAAAGATAAACGCGAACGACAAGAATAATTGCCCGTGCGGTGATGCCGACGGAGAAGAGGCAGGAGGGTAAAACGGACTAACAAAACAAGAACGCCAGACAGCAAAAATGGAAGCCGGACTGCGCTTCCATTGAGCTGATACAACCTTCAGATATACCAAATAAGTCTGCCTGCATCGACGACTGGCGTTGCCAGCAATCGGGAGTAACGAATTTGGTAGGCACGATTGGACTCGAACCAACGACCCCTACCATGTCAAGGTAGTGCTCTAACCAGCTGAGCTACGCGCCTGAAGAGGTCGAAGTATAGCCAAGTATTTCCTGTTTTGCCAGCCTGTTTTTCCAGAATCGATAAATCGGTTTGATTTTCATTGCGCCGCGCTGGTGATCTGCTGTTGCGCAACCTAGGCGCGCCGCACTTCCATCACGCCATCGACCTCGCGGATCACTGACAAGGCTTTCATCAACTGCGCGGTCGAGGCGATCTCGGCAGTGAACGCCATGCGTGCGTGCCCTTTCGCACTTTGCGTACTGACCCCGACCACATTAATTTTCTCGCGCAGAAAGACTTCGGAGATATCACGCAGCAAGCCTTGGCGGTCACCGGCCATCACAAAGATATCGACCGGATACACCGTTTCGGCCGCAGCGCTGCCCCAGCTTGTCTGGATCACGCGCTCAGGCGTCTGGACCTGCATCTCGACGAAATTCTTGCAGTCGGCACGATGAATCGAAATCCCCTTGCCGCGCGTGACAAAGCCGACGATAGCGTCCGGCGGTGCCGGCTTGCAGCATTTCGCCAACTGCGTCAGCAAGCCATCGGTACCGACGACCAGCACCCCGGTCTTGGCTCCCTTGACGACGCTCGATGCACTCTCGCGCTTGGGCACAACGACATGGTCGGGCGTGGCATTTTTCTGAACGGTCCTGCCCGCCTCGTCGGCGTGCAAGACTTGCTCGACATGACGCAGGCTGAATTGGTCCTTGCCAACGGCCAGATACAGATCATCAGGCTTCAGGAAACCCAGCTTGTGCGCCAACTCCTCGAGGTTAACGGCGGTCTTGCCTTCGCGCTGCAAGGTTTTTTCGATCAGGCCACGTCCGCTGGACAAGGTTTCTTCCTGCGCGATGGCATTGAACCAGGCGCGCACCTTGGCACGCGTGCGTGCACTGACCGCATAACCGGGACTGAGCCAGTCGCGCGACGGGCCGGCTGCGCCGAGCGCCACGCTGGCACCACGGGCGGTAATGATTTCGACTGTCTGACCGTTCCTGAGCGCGGTATTGAGCGGCACCATCGCCCCATCGACGCGCGCGCCACGACAGCGATGGCCGACATCGCTGTGCAGGTGATAAGCAAAGTCAATCGGTGTGGCACCGCTGGGTAATTCGATAACCCGTGCCTGCGGCGTGAGCACATAGATGCGGTCGTCCAGTGTGGCCGATTTGAGCTTGTCGACCCACTCGCGCCGCATCGTATCGTCCTGCGCGACCACGCTGTCGGCGACATCGCTTTTCCATGCCAGCAGCTGGCGCAACCAGGCGATTTTTTCATCGTACTTCTGGGCCGCGAAATGCGAGCCGCCACTTTCCTTGTAGCGCCAGTGTGCCGCCACGCCATATTCGGCGAAGTAATGCATTTCCTTTGTGCGGATCTGGACTTCGAGCGGACGGCCGTCTTCCGCCATCACGATCGTGTGCAGCGACTGGTACCCGTTGGGCTTGGGTCGCGCGATGTAATCGTCGAACTCTTCCGGCACCGGTACCCAGTTGTCATGCACGATACCGAGCACCGCGTAGCAGGTTTTGACATCCTCGACGATGACGCGAAAGGCCCGCACGTCATGCAGCGACGAGAAATCGATGGACTTGCCGCGCATCTTGTTCCAGATGCTGTAGATGTGCTTGGGCCGGCCAAAGACGTCGGCCTCGATCCCGGCGCTGGCCAGTTCCGACTGCAGGCGCAAGATGGCAGAGGCGACAAAGGTCTCGCGACCGATGCGTTTTTCCTCGAGCATGCGCGCAATTTGCTTGTACGCCGTCGGCTCCAGGAAACGGAACGACAGATCTTCCATTTCCCATTTGAGCTGCCACACGCCGAGCCGGTTTGCCAGCGGCGCGTACAGATCCAGCGTTTCGCGTGCATAGCGGTAAGTCTGTTCGGTATCAATGCGTTGCTCGGCAAAATAGCGCAAGGTCGTGGTGCGTGATGCCAGCCGGACCAGCACGACACGCATGTCGGACGCCATCGCCAGCAGCATCTTGCGCAAGGTTTCGAGCTGGGCGGCAGCTTGCTGCGCGGCGTTCTTGCCACGTCCGACTTCTTGCTGGCCGAAGGTCAGTTCATGCAAACGCATCATTTGCCGCACGTCCTCGACGAAGACGGCGACTTCCTTGCCGAAGCGCGTTTCGATCTGCCCGGCCAGCAGCGGATCGAGTACCGGCAGTTCGAACAGCAGCGCCGCGATGCGGGTGTCGGCATCGGTCTGCAACGAGGCCAGCGTGGTAGCAACGCCGACCGAAAATGCGCACGCATCCTGACCGGTTACGACGGTGCGGCCGGTGTACACCGGCTCGACAAACGCGAGCACGTCGGCAATGCGCTGTGCATCAACCTCATTGAGATCGGATGCCAGTTCGCGCTGTGCCATACCCGAGAGGGCGAGAGAAGAAACCATCGAACGCGATTGCCTTATTTTTGAGCGGCAGTAACGACCACTTCAATTCGCCATGCCGGATTGGCCAGCGTGGCCTGAACCGTCGCGCGCGGCGGTGTCTGACCGGGCGTGACCCAATCGTTCCAGACCGTATTCATCGCGGCAAAATCGGCCAGGTCGGGCAAGTAAATCTGGCACATCAGAATTCGACTGCGGTCACTGCCCGCCTCCTGCAACAACCGGTCGATGTGACCCAGCACTTCACGGGTCTGACCGGCGATATCCTGCGTTGTGTCATCGGCCACCTGGCCGGCCAGATAAATGGTGCCGCGATGGATTGCGACTTCGGATAACGTGAGGCCGACATGCAAGCGCTGTATGGTCATGGTGTTGAATGGTTGATGAAGCTGTATCAGGCCGGATGGCCAAGTAAAAATTCCCGCACCAGTGCGATCTGGTCAGGCTGGACAAAGGTCGGCGCATGGCCGATTCCTTCCAGCTCGACAAGCTGTGCCTTCGGTCCGCGCTGCGTCATTTCCAGCGCGGTCGCCGGTGACAACAAATCCGATTGGGCTCCGCGCACCAGCAGGGTCGGGCAACGCACGGCATCATACGCCTGCCAGAGCAAGGCCTCGCCTTGTCGGGTTGATTCCTCGGTCGCCGTCTGGAACGGCACAGCCAGAGCCAGATCATAGTGGCGAACCCACTGGCCATCAGCGTTCTGGCGCAGCACGTCGCTAGCCAGTTTGTGCCATTGGGCGTCGCTGTGCGGACCGAACGGCAGCGAAATCGATTTGATGTAACTCGCACCTTCGTCGAAGGTAGCGAAACGCAGATCCTGCCCGATGTAGTCACCGATGCGCGACAGCGCGGCCGGGTTGAGCGTTGGACCGATGTCGTTGAGGATCAGGCGATGCACCGGATTGTCAGGCAACCCCGCCAGTCCGAGACCGATCAACCCGCCCATCGAAGTACCGAACCAGTCGAGCGTTTCGGCATCAAGACGCGCCAGCAAGGTCACGATATCCGCCACGTATTGCGGCACCTGATAATGGCGTGGATCGAGCAACCGGCCGGAGCGCCCGCGGCCGACAATGTCCGGGCAAACCACCCGCCAGGTAGTACTTAATGCTGCTGCCATCTGGTCGAAGTCGTCCGATACGCGCGTCACGCCATGCACGCACACCAGCACACGACGATTATGCGGATCGCCCCACTCCTTGTAGGCCATCCGGTGCAGACCGGTGGGCGAAAGACATTGAACATGGTTGAGTCGGGCTTCTGGCATGGCAGCTCCTGTGGTTACAGTTTCTTCATTTTACCGGTCGAGCGGAACCTGTGCGCCATGCAGGCACAGAAGAAGGATAGTGCGCCAATTAATTGCGTGCAATTTTCTTTCACGCGAAAAAAAACCCGGTTGCCCGGGTCTCTGCGTCACCATGCTCAATCTCAGGACACCGCACTCACATCAAGCTTCACACCCGTCTTTTCCACCACCTCAGCCACCGTCACATCCGGTGCCAGTTCGATCAGCTTCAGGCCGTCCGGCGTCACGTCGATGACGCACAAATCGGTGATGATGCGGTCAACCACGCCGACGCCAGTCAAGGGCAGATCGCACTTCTTGAGAATCTTGTGCGAGGTCGTGCCGTCCTTGGCCTTGGCCACATGTTCCATCAACAGCACGACGCGCTTGACGCCTGCGACCAGGTCCATCGCACCGCCCATGCCCTTGACCATTTTGCCGGGGATCATCCAGTTCGCCAGGTCACCGGTTTCGGACACCTGCATCGCACCGAGGATCGCCAGGTTGATCTTGCCGCCACGGATCATTGCGAACGAATCCGCCGAGCTGAAATACGACGAGCCCGGCAGCGACGTCACGGTCTGTTTGCCGGCGTTGATCAGGTCGGGATCAACCTGATCGTCGGTCGGAAAAGGACCGATGCCAAGCAAGCCGTTTTCGGATTGCAGCGACACTTCGATACCGCTTGGTACGTAGTTGGCCACCATCGTCGGCAAGCCGATGCCGAGGTTGACGTAAAAGCCATCCTGCAATTCCTGCGCTGCACGCGCAGCCATTTGTTCACGAGTCCATGCCATGTTCGTTCTCCGCTTACTGTGCACGTACCGTGCGTTGTTCGATCCGTTTTTCGGGCGTGGCATTGACCACGATGCGGTGCACGAAAATGCTGGGCGTGTGCACTTGGTCCGGATCGATCTCGCCGATCTCGACCAGTTCTTCAACTTCGACGATGGTGATCTTGCCGGCCATCGCGACGTTCGGATTGAAGTTGCGGGCTGTCTTGCGGTACACCAGATTGCCAGCGCGATCGGCTTTCCAGGCTTTGACCAGCGACACATCGGCCACCAGCGAACGCTCCATCACGTATTGTTCACCATCGAATTCGCGGATGTCCTTGCCCTCGGCAACGAGGGTGCCGACGCCGGTCTTGGTGAAAAAGGCCGGGATACCGGAGCCGCCAGCCCGCAGCTTTTCTGCCAGCGTGCCTTGCGGAGTGAATTCCAGTTCGAGTTCGCCGGCCAGGTACTGACGCTCAAATTCCTTGTTCTCGCCGACATACGAGGCGATCATTTTTTTGATCTGGCGCGTGGCGAGCAACTGGCCCAGGCCAAAGCCGTCGACACCGGCGTTGTTTGAAATCGCGGTCAGATTGGTTACGCCGGAATCGCGCAAGGCGGCGATCAGGGCTTCCGGGATGCCGCACAGACCGAAGCCGCCGACGGCGATGATCTGACCATCCTTGACCACACCGGCGAGCGCGCTGGCTGCATCGGGATACACTTTTTTCATAACTAGCCTTTTCATGAAGGTAAGGACCAGCACACAAGTTACCGGGCTGGCCAGCATATTGTGTGACGCAATCGGGCACAATACCGTAAAAATACTTTGCAGATTCAAAAAATACAATGACCAGATGAACAACGACCCTTCCATTGATTACGCGCTGATCTTTCACCATGCGCCGGTCGGCCTGTGTGTTTCCAAACGTCGCATCATCCATACTGCCAACCCTTCGCTGGCAGCCATGTTTGGCTATCTGCCGGAACAACTGGCGGAGCAATCGTTTCAGATTCTCTATCCTAGCATCGAGGAATTCGAGCGTACCGGGCTGCGTATCGTACCGATCATGAGCGAACGCGGCTCGTACACGGACGAGCGGATCATGAAGCGTGCCAACGATGAATTGTTCTGGTGCCGTGTCAGCGGACGCGGTCTGGTCGACGACGACCCCCATGCCGCCGGCATCTGGACCTTTGAAGACCTCAGCGAAAAACGCAAGGTCACCACCAAACTGACACCGCGCGAACGCGAAATTGCTGCACTGCTGGTCGAAGGCAAAACCAGCAAGATCATTGCGCGCCAGATCGGCATGAGCCCGCGAACAGTTGAAATGCATCGGGCAAAATTAATGAAGAAATTTTCCGCTGCAACGTCCGGAGAACTGGTGCATCACCTGCTCGGCACCGCCGATGCAGGCAGCAACCTCTCGCTGCATGCAAATAGCGAATAACAGCTATCACCAATCACAATTGGCGATCACTGCGTGGACCTCCTATAGTGATAACGCACTGCAGCATTAAAGCAGTCTCATCACACTAAGGAGTTTTCCATGAGCACCTTGCAACATACTTCCCAATTTGTCGGCTTTACCCAATCTGTTTCTCACGCGATTGCCGCGTTGGGTCAATCCATAGTGAATCATGCCTCTGACATGCTCAACACCATGTCCGAGAGTTTCGACGAACACCAGCGCAAGCAGCAGGATGAGTATCTGGCACAGTCCACCTCCATCGCGGACCTCGAAAACCGGATGCATGACCTTGAACGTCAGGACGGTCAGCCAAAGATGAACATGATGACCGGCATGCATTGAGTTAGACGGACAGTCATTCTCTTACCGCAACGCAGCATAGTGAATGACCCCGCATCAGGATCGGATCGCATCCGCCACCAGCTTGGCGTGCACGCACCGACACCCTCTTCGACGCGCTGATTACAACGCAGTGGTCGTCGGCAGCGCCGGTTACATCGCGCTCATGCCGTCGTCGGCGGTCATGATCGCACCGTTGATGAAATGCGATTCTTCGGACGCCAGCAGCAACAGCAAGCCATCAAGGTCTTGCGGCTTGCCGACGCGCTTACGCGGTAACGTCGCCAGCAATTGCTGACCATGTTCACCCCGGAAATGCTCTTCGTTGATCTCTGTGCTGATGTAGCCCGGGCAAATCGCATTGACGTTGATGCCATAGCGTCCCCACTCGATGGCCATTGATTTGGTCATGTGCACGACGGCGGATTTGCTCATGCAATAAATGCCGATTTGTGGCAACACGCGCAAACCGGCTACCGACGCAATATTGATGATCCGGTGCTGCAATTTCGGGTCACCTTTGGCACGCGCAATCATCCGTTTAGCCGCTTCCTGTGCCACGAAAAAAGCACCGCGCTGATTGGTATCCATCACGTACGCATAATCTTCCGGCGTCACATCGATCAGGCGCTGGGTCGTCGACACGCCCGAATTATTAACCAGAATGTCGATCGGACCCGCCTCGGTTTCGGCATGAGCGATGGCGGACTTAATGCTGGCATAATCAGTCACGTCCAACGCAACCACATGGGCTGCGCCACCATCGGCTTCGATTTCGGCGCGCAGTTCTTTGAGGCGATCGACGCGTCGCGATGCCAGTACGACCTGCGCACCAGCCTGCGCCAGTACTTTGGCGAAACGTGCGCCGAGGCCACTGGATGCGCCGGTAACTAATGCGATCTTGCCTTCAAAATTAACTTCAATGCCCACGAATTTCTCCTTGTTAAGCAGGTTCCTGCGGTTGAGTCGTTATCATTGCACGAATGCTGCATGATTTGAATGCAAGGAGACGCTTTCCCGTGCAAAATGCGAGGCAATAAGCACGTTCGTTCGAATACTAATTTACGGTGACCTAATGATGCATAACCAGAACCAGATCCTGCTTGATCAATATGGACCGCGCGAAGCCATGGAGTACGACGTCGTCGTCATCGGCGGCGGCCCCGCCGGTCTGTCGGCGGCAATCCGGCTCAAGCAACTGGCGGCAGCCAAGGGAACGGAAGTCACGGTCTGCGTACTCGAGAAGGGCGCGGAGCTAGGCGCGCACATCCTGTCCGGTGCCGTGATGGATCCGATCGCGATGAACGAATTGCTGCCGAACTGGAAAGAGCTCGGTGCACCGTTAAACACTCCGGTAACCGAAGACCGCTTCCTGTTCCTGACCGAAACAAAATCCTACAAGACACCCAACTGGATGTTGCCGGGCTGTTTTCAGAATCACGGCAACTACGTGATCTCGCTGGCCAATGTCGTGCGTTGGCTCGGCCAACAAGCCGAAGCATTGGGCGTGGAAATTTTTCCTGGCTTTCCGGCTGCAGAAATCCTGTACAACGACGATGGTTCGGTCAAAGGTGTGGCGACTGGCAATCTCGGTGTCGACAAGCACGGCCAGGCCAGTGCCTCGTTCCAGCTGGGGATGGAATTGCACGCGAAGTACACGTTCTTTGCCGAAGGATCACGCGGCCATCTGGGCAAACAGCTGATGGAAAAATACCAGCTCAACAAAGGCAAGGATCCTCAGACCTATGGCCTCGGCCTCAAGGAATTGTGGGAAATTGATCCCAAGTTGCATCAGCCCGGACTGGTCGTGCATTCTGCCGGTTGGCCGCTGGAAAATGACACGTACGGTGGCTCGTTCCTGTACCACCTCGAAAACAACCAGGTCGCCGTCGGCTACGTGGTCGGGCTCGGCTATGCCAATCCTTACCTGTCGCCCTACGAAGAATTCCAGCGTTATAAGACCCATCCTGAAATCAGCAAGTTCTTTGTCGGCGCCAAGCGCATTTCATACGGTGCCCGGGCGATCACTGCCGGTGGCCTGCAATCGCTACCCAAGCTGACTTTCCCGGGTGGTGTGCTGATCGGTTGCGATGCCGGCTTTCTCAACACCAGCCGGATCAAGGGCAGCCACACGGCCATGAAGACCGGCATGCTGGCAGCGGACGCCGCTTTTGAAGCACTCGGCCTGGGACGACAATTCGACGAACTGAGCAGCTATCCGGCGGCATTTGAAAAGTCATGGCTGCATGAAGAATTGCATGTCGCGCGCAACTTCAAGCCGTGGATGAGCAAGGGCTTGCTGACCGGTTCCGTGATGGTCGGCATCGACCAACTCGTTTTCCGTGGCAAGGCACCCTGGACATTGCGCCACACCCATGCCGATCACGAATGTCTGAAACCGGCGGCCAATTACAAACCCATCGTCTATCCGAAACCGGATGGCAAGCTGACCTTCGATCGCCTGTCGTCGGTATTCATATCAAATACCAACCATGCGGAAGACCAGCCGATTCACCTGACCCTGAAAGATGCAGCGGTGCCAGTCAATGTGAACCTGGCTCGTTATGCGGGACCGGAAGCGCGCTACTGCCCCGCTGGAGTCTATGAGTACGTCAAAACCGACGCAGGCGCTGACCGCTTGCAGATCAATGCGCAGAACTGTGTGCATTGCAAAACCTGCGACATCAAGGATCCGACGCAAAATATCGTGTGGGTCACGCCTGAGGGGCTGTCTCTTATACACATCTCC
>NZ_JASJWR010000044.1:0-25033 GCF_035019065.1 Actimicrobium sp. CCI2.3
CGCGATTCTATGCGGTCCCTGCTCAAATGATTCGCTCTTCAACCTGAAAAAGGCTTGCTTTTGAACAGAGTATCTACAATTTGCAGTGGTTTCAATTATTCGTACTGCCCGGGATTGATATACAAGATGCGCCATTTGACCTTTTCAAGGCACCCGGACAGGCTGGCGTCGAAATTGAAAAGAAGAAGTTAAAGTCAACTTAACGCAGGTTGTGCAGAAGTTAGAGATCGCTGATCATTGCCTCCGCGATGAACTGACAAGGAGCGACGATGTTTTACACACTGACCTGGTTACTGATGGCACTACTGCTGGCCCTGTGGTCCGCTGCAGCCTGGGTGCTGCACACGGTGGCGCAATGGTCCGGCGCGCAGGCCGGTGGCATGGCCGGATTGCCGGCACAGTTGGGCATGTTGCCGGCACCGGCGTGGCTCTCGTCCTGGCTGCCACTGGGCGCGCAAGAATCCTGGAGCGCCGTGCTGACCTCCTTGACTCCGCTATTGGAGTCGATGCTGGCCTTTGCGCCGGCGCTGCTGACCTTGCTGGTGCCGGCGATCTGGCTGATGTGGGCAATCGGTGCGGTGCTGCTGGTTGCGCTCGGACTCGGATTGACGGTGCTGTTCCGGGTGGCCCGCTCCCGCATGGGTGCCATGGCGACAGCTAACCGGTCGCTCGCACGGCAGTAAGCTCTTTACGACGCATTACACCATTTGAATTCACTGCAAGACTGGAAAGGAAACCACCATGAGTGCGCAATCAATGCTGGAACAATTGTTCAAATCAGGCATGTCCCTGCTGGATGGCAAGGGCAAGGGTAACGCGGCCGGTGCCGCCAGTGCCATCAAGTCGTCGATGAACTGGGGACAGTTTGGCGGCGGCGCGGCTACCGGCGGGGCGCTTGGACTTCTACTGGGTAGTAAGCGCGGTCGCAGTTTTGGCGGCAAGGTGCTGCAATACGGCAGCGTGGCTGCGCTTGGCGTAATGGCCTTCAAGGCGTACAGCGTCTGGCAGCAAAAGCAGGGTGCGTCGGCACCATCACAGCCACCGCTGCAGGCCGGTTTTCCGGCGGAGTTGGCGCAGGTCCGTACCGTCGATCGCTTGTCAGCACCGCAAGTGGAAGCGCATAGCCAGGCGATGCTGCTGGCGATGATTGCGGCGGCCAAGTCGGATGGCCATCTCGACGAGCGCGAACGTGGCGTGGTCGAAGCCGAGCTGGCCCGGCTTGATGCCGATCCGGTGATGCGCAACTGGTTTGAAGACCAGTTGCGTCGTCCGCTGGACCCCGCCGAGATTGCCCTCGCCGCGACGACGCCGGAGCTGGCCAGCGAGATGTATCTGGCGAGTTTGCTGGTTGTCGATGAAAGCAGCTTTATGGAGCGTGCCTATCTGGACGAACTGGCGCGACAGTTGCGCTTGCCGGAAGGGCTCAAGCAGGCGCTGGAGGAGCAGGCGCTGGCTGTCGCGTAGTCGCCCGGATACACCTATCGGCGCTGACTGTGGTGTGCGAAACAAGAACGCCACTGGCGGTCTCAGCGCGTTTCTTCGAGTACTGCCGACTTGCTTGCACGGTGCGCGGTATCACCCCGGTAGAGGGCAACGACTGAAAATTGCGCACTGCAGACGATTTTTCGCAAGGCATGATCTTGCCAGGGATCGTTGCACGCTGGCAGCGTCAACGTTGCCTTGCCAGCGCTGAGCGGCATTGGAATTCTCCGGACCAGTTTTCTGCGGTCATCCTGGGCGACGAATTTGAAGAGGATTGTCCCGGTCGGGTTATCGCCAGTGACGTCCACGTAAAAGCTGACCGGCAGATGACGTCGCAGTGGTGGTTTGGGCGAGGAGTCCAGCGTAGTCGTGGTGGGGACTGGGCCAGGGGCCGGAATGCGATCAAGGAAATCGCCCGTGATGGTGGCGGTGGTCGATGGCGACGGTGAAGTAAAGACCATGTTTTTCAATACATTGCCTGTCAATCCATCCATGAAGACGACCCGTCGTGGCGGCTCGCTCGGATAGTGGTGCAGATGCTCGCTCAGGAAAGCGGCCAGCACGAATTTATTGTCGGCGAAGCTGGTTGCCAGACTGAGGGTGGAGTGCTGGTCAGCGAATGATGACGGCAACTTCAGCACGCGGGTGATGACTCCGTTGCTAGCATTGACTTCGAGCAGGGGAACGGCACCGCTGCTCAGGGAATTCGTCCCGAGATAAAGCCGGCTGCCGTCTGCGTTGAACGCCAGACTGCTGAAGCTGAAGACGTTGGCGTAGTCGGCTGGTTTCGCGACGCTGAAGCGCTTGAGGGTATCGGTTACCGAATCGAGCACCAGGTAATCGCGGTTGTTCGAGTAATCGACTCCGGGACCTGTTTTGCTTCCGACAAGATAGAGCCGCTCGTTGGCGGGATGGATTGCCAGCGCATAGGGCAGGAAGCCCGGCGTCGGGATCACGCGGTCGATCTCGAGGATCAATGTATCGAACACGGTCACGCCGGCGGGTCCCGACACCGTCACGTTATCGGCCAACAGTCCGGTCTGCGCGATGAACACGGTTTCGCCGTCTGCATCAATGGCAAGGCTGATGGCGGAAGGATTGACGGGGATGGTGGCGAGGATGATTTTTTTTGCCGGATCGATCACCGTGAGCTTACCGGTGCTCAGTGCATATACCCGACTGCCATCGGGCGCAACGGCCAGTGCTTTCACACCCACGTTATTGTCATAGGTCGATAACGGTGGCGTGACGGCAATCGGAATCTCGCCGGTGATGGTGTTGGTGGTGGCGTCGATGATCAGGATGCCGGTGCGTTCGGCGATGAAAATCTTGCCGGTCGCTTCGTTGGCTATGACCTGCCTGGCTGGTGCGCGCTCGGCTCCCAGCGGTGCCGTCGCCAGCGTGGTGTAACCGGCGACATCGACGACGTCAACGGTATTGAGTACCCGGTCGGCCAGATAGGCGAAGGGTGCCGCCTGCACGACGGTACTCGTCAGAAGTAAGGTGCCGAACAAGCAGCGCAGAGGCATTGACAGGCTAGTGCGCCGACAAAAAACACGTGCTGCTACGAGGTAAAGATCACGGCAAAAACGGGCGTGTGCTGACATGACAGGCTCCTCCTCTGGATGAATGAGCATCCAGTGTCGACAATCTGATTCTTTGCATACTGATGCAGGTCATCAAGCGCACTGTCTATGCGGACCGATCCGGCACCGAAGCCGGACTGGTCGCCCTGTATGCCGGTTATCTGCCGACCGCAACGGACGGCGTTGCGCCGCGCTGCTTGCTGCGTTTTCGCAAACGCGATCGCCGCTTGTTGCGCTTCGTGACACCCGGGAAGCACAGGTAAAAAACCGTCTTCTCGCCCGCCACGCTGGTGACGCCGGCGTCGCCGCCATGCAGTCGCATGATGGCGCAGACGATCGCCAGTCCGAGGCCGGCGGAATACATCGACGGCGCGCGTGCGGCGTCGCCGCGATAGAACCGTTCAAAGATGTGCGGCAGATGTTCGGCCGGAATGCCGGGACCACCGTTTTCCACGGTGACCCGGGTCTTGGCGTCGACCACACTGGCCGACAAGTGGATGAACGAGCCACGCGGTGTGTGGACAATCGCATTCGATACGAGGTTGCTGACGGCGCGCCGGAACAAAATCGGATCGGCTTCGATGGCGAGCGCACCGGCATTGATGGTCAGCGCTACGCCAGCGTCTTCGGCCAATCCTTCAAAGTAGTCGCGGATACGTTCGAGTTCGACGGGTAGTTCCAGCACTTCGGTATGCATCGCCAGTTGGGCGTTGTCGGCACGCGCCAGGAACAAGGTATTTTCGATGATACGGGCAAGCCGTTCGTATTCCTCCAGATTCGATCCCAGCAAAATCTGGTACTCCTCGTTGGAACGCTCTTTCGTCAGGGCGACCTGGGTTTCGACCATCAGCGTGTTGACTGGCGTGCGCAAGTCATGTGCGATATCCGAGGCAAACTGGGTCAGCCGTTTGACACCGTCTTCGAGCCGGTCGAGCATCGCATTGAAGGCGCTGCCCAGTTCATGCAGTTCGCGCGGCGTGCCGTCGTTGGACAGGCGCGTCTGCAGGCGTTGTGTGCTGATTGCATTGGCTTGCGTGATGATCAGGCGCAGCGGTCGCAAGCCAAGGTGCACCACCAGAAATCCCAGCATTGCCGCCAGCATGGCACCCAGCCAGACTGCGACGGCCAGGGTTTCGCCGAATTTGCGCATCATCGCCGAACGCTTTGCGCCTTCGCGGGCAATGATGATTTGCACGGGTTCGAGACCGTCCTTGCCGACCAGTCCGGCAGAGGCGATCACGCGACCGGTGCCGACTCCGGAGTTCCAGCTGCGCACGTCATTCTGGAGCGCGTGCCGTGTCGCCGGCACGACCGGCAGTGACGGCAGTGCATGGGAGGGCGCGCCGCTTTGCATGATGAGCTGGCCATCGGGTTGCAGCAGTTGCAGCCGGATTTCATCCTGGCCATACATGGCGTTGAGGAAGCGTTGTGAATCTTGCCGGATGGTGGCGATCGAATCACTTTCGCGCAACAGATAGCGAATCTGCTGGCTCTTGCCAATCAGTTCCATATCGTCACGGCGTTCAAGTTGCGCCGCCAGTGCCTTGTACAGATAAGTGCCGACCAGCGCGAAGGTGACCAGGGTCGCGACGGCAAACAGGATTGCCAGTCGGGTAGTCAGGGATAAGGCGATGCGCTGTTTCACGTGAGAGTACTCATGGGCGTTCCTCGAACAGATAACCCATCCCGCGGATGGTGTGGACCAGCTTGTTGGTAAACGGGTCATCGACCTTGGCGCGCAGGCGCCGGATGGCGACATCGACGACGTTGGTATCGGAATCGAAGTTCATGTCCCAGACCTGCGAGGCGATCAGCGAACGCGACAGCACTTCACCCTGGCGTCGCACCAGCAGATGCAGCAGGGCGAACTCCTTGGCGGTCAGGTCGATGCGCTGGCCGTCGCGGATCACGCGTCGTTTCAGGACATCGATTTCGAGGTCGGCGACGTTCATGGTGTCGGGTTCGCGCTGCGGATTGCGGCGCAGCACGGTGCGGATGCGCGCCAGCAGTTCGACGAACGCAAACGGCTTGACCAGGTAATCGTCAGCACCGAGTTCGAGTCCCTTGACGCGATCATTGACATCATCGCGCGAGGTCAGAAAAAGGACGGCCGTGGCTTTTGTCTCGCGCAGTTTTTTCAGCACTTCCCAGCCGTCCATGCCGGGCAACATCACGTCAAGCACGATCAGGTCATAGTCTTCCTGCATGGCGAGATGCAGGCCATCGGTGCCATCGCGGGCAAGGTCGACCACATAGCCGTTCTCTTGCAAGCCCTTGCGCAGGTAATCACCGGTCTTGGGTTCGTCTTCCACTATTAATAGTCGCATGCATGTTCTCTCTTTTTTGGCGCGGTCTTTTGGCTCTGCCTTTTATTACCGGCTTTTGGTATGAGCACCGCTGAGGCCCTGATTGTCCGCTTCTTTGAGCGTGTTGCGGGTTACAAAGCTGTAATGAAAACATGGGCTCAGTGCCCACGCTTCGGCGTGAATTGCACATTACATTTTTGTCATGTCGGCGTCACTTTGGTGTGCGGATCGAGGGACTAAACTTGGTTCCATGATGAGGCAGACGAAGCAAAGGTCTGCACAACACGCACCACCTAATTCACTTTTTGGAGATCAACTATGAATATCAAAAAACTCAGCATGACAATCGCTCTTGGTACCCTGATCAGCGCCGCTTCGGTTGGCGCCATGGCAGGCAACATGGGGTTCGACCAAACTGGTAACCAGTGGCTTGAAAACGTGAACACAGCGAAATCGGATTTGACCCGAGCCGAGGTGAAAAACAAAGTCATCATGGCACGCCAGCAAGGCACGCTTGAGATCAACAACACGACCTACCCGGTCGTGGCCCAATCGACTGCGGCACCGCGTGCACGTTCTGCCGTTCGTGCTGAAGCAATCCAGTCGGTACAGAACGGTCGAACTTCCAACTTGTACACCGGCGGCTAATGGCTTGACCCGAGGCATGACCCGGCCGACTGAAAAGCACCCTGACGTTGTTCGATGTCAGGGTGCTTTTTTATGCGTTGGGTGACGCGCGCAGCGCATTACGGTTTCGTAATGCTGCCGTCACTTTGGTGTGCGGGACTGGAGACTAAACTTTGCTCCATGGTCAGGCAGATAAAGAAGTTTGCCTGACAAGCACCACTCAATTTAATTACTGGAGAAACACGATGAATATCAAAAAACTGACGATGACAATTGCCCTTGGTACCCTGATGACAGCCGCTTCGGTCGGTGCAATGGCCGCCAACACAGGCTTCGATGAAACCGGTTCGCAATGGCTGCAACAGGTCAGCAATACCCCATCGACCGTGACGCGTGCGGAAGTACAAAACGAGGTTGCGATGGCGCGCCAGCAGGGCACACTTGAAATCAACAACACCACTTACCCGGTGGTAGCCAAATCGACTGCGACACCGCGTACACGTTCTGCCGTTCGTGCTGAAGCAATCCAGTCGGTACAGAACGGTCGAACTTCCAACTTGTACACCGGCGGCTAATGGCATGACCCGGGGCACGACCCGGCCGACTGAAAAGCACCCTGACATTGTTCGATGTCAGGGTGCTTTTTTATGCGTCGGGTGACGCGCGCAGCGCATTACGGTTTCGTAATGCTGCCGTCACTTTGGTGTGCGGGACTGGAGACTAAACTTTGCTCCATGGTCAGGCAGATAAAGAAGTTTGCCTGACAAGCACCACTCAATTTAATTACTGGAGAAACACGATGAATATCAAAAAACTGACGATGACAATTGCCCTTGGTACCCTGATGACAGCCGCTTCGGTCGGTGCAATGGCCGCCAACACAGGCTTCGATGAAACCGGTTCGCAATGGCTGCAACAGGTCAGCAATACCCCATCGACCGTGACGCGTGCGGAAGTACAAAACCAGGTTGCGATGGCGCGCCAGCAGGGCACGCTTGAAATCAACAACACCACTTACCCGGTGGTAGCCAAATCGACTGCGGCACCGCGTACACGTTCTGCCGTTCGTGCTGAAGCAGTCCAGTCGGTACAGAATGGTCAAACTTCCGACCTGTACACCGGCGGCTGATCGCACGAGGGGATTGACTCAGGACTAACTGAGGTTGAATCCGGAAGCACCCTGACATCGTCCGATGTCGGGGTGTTTTTTTTCGTGCGTCACGCTAACGGGGTGCGCTCGGCTCTGCCCGTTACAATGAGGAAATGAATTCATCTCCCGCTCCTGACCATCCGCAACCAGCGTCGCTGACCGATCTGTTCGTTTCTTTCACCTTGCTGGCGTTACAGGGCTTCGGCGGCGTCCTGGCGGTTGTCCAGCGCGAACTGGTCGAAAGAAAACGCTGGATGACGCAGGAAGAATTTGTCGAGGAATGGGCCGTTGCGCAAGTCATGCCTGGCCCCAATGTCGTTAATCTTGCGCTGATGATTGGTGGCCGGTATTTCGGTTTGCCGGGCGCGCTCGCCGCACTGGCCGGCATGCTCGCCGTGCCGCTGGTGATTGTCCTGATGCTGGGATTGCTGCATGCGCACTACGCCAGTTACCCTGGCGTCGCCGGTGCCTTGCGCGGGATGGCGGCCGTGTCGGCCGGGTTGATCGCGGCAACCGGTCTCAAGCTGGCCAGTTTGCTGAAATTCCATCCGCTGGGATTGCCGCTGAGTCTGTTCCTGTGTGTGCTCGGATTCATTCTGATTGCGTTGCTGCGTGTGCCGCTGCTCCCTGTGCTGCTCGGACTGGGCGGCATTGCCTGTGGCCTGACGTACCGGAAGCTGGCGCGATGAGCGGTGCCTTGCCTATCGTGCTTGATGCAGGCGACTGGATCAGCTTGTTCACGCACTACCTGCTGTTGTCACTGATGTCCATTGGCGGCGCGATTTCGACTACCGCTGACATGCATCGTTATCTGGTCGAGCAGCATCATTGGCTTACACCGGCCCAGTTCAATGCCGCCATTGCGATCGCGCAGGCAGCGCCCGGACCGAATGTCCTGTTCGTGGCGTTGATGGGATGGCAGGTCGGTCTCAATGCGGGCAGTACGCTGGCCGCTTTGGGTGGCGTCGCGGTGACCATGACCGGCATCATGTTGCCGAGCACAACCCTCACCTATCTGGCGGCGCAATGGGGCCATCGCAACCGCCATTTGCTGGGGGTGCGGACCTTCAAGCAGGGGATGGCACCGATTGTCATCGGGCTGTTGTTGTCGACGGGCTGGATACTGGCAGCCAATAACGGCACCGGCATGGCGAACTGGCCGCTGTGGCTGCTCAGCGCAGCCAGTGGCGTGATCATCTGGCGCACGCGGCTGCATTTGTTGTGGTTGCTTGCCGGCGGTGCGTTACTTGGCTGGTTTGGATGGGTCTGATGCCGGACCGGACCGTCATGGTGTGCCGGTCAAGCGGTCGACCATTGCCTTGATCGCGGCTAACTGGACACCTGCTTTTGTCGCATAGGCCGGACCGGTGTAGCCGACCCAGTCCCAGCAGCCTTTCGGGTTGTAGGGGATCGACGACGCATTGACCTGCGGGTAGAGAACCAGCAAGCGGTTGCTCGCAGCCCAGTTGTTGTAACCGGTATCGCTATAAAAATCGTTGCCAACTACCGCCACCGATTGCTCGCAGCCGTGCAGTGCGATATGGACCTTGCAGTTGCTGCTGTCTTTTGCACAGGATGTCGGGACATACAGATAGCCTTCATCAGCCATGCCGCTGCTGGCATCGGCAAATTCGCGCTGGTTGAATGCAACGATCTGGCCGGCAGGAGTGGCCGCTGGCGCATTGAGCGGGCCATAAATATGCGCCAGCAGATCGCCCGCCTGGTCATAACCGCGCCCCTTGACGCTGCAATGGCTGATGTAGGGCGCGGCATTGGCTGCACAGGTGTTGCCGAATTTTGGCGTGATCAGTGCGTGACCTGACGGCATCTTGTTGACGTACTTGACCTGTTGCACCGGGACGCCCGCCAGTTTGAAAAAATCCACCGTGGCATCGACAGCCTGCTGATACACCACCGTATCCTTCGTACCGCTGTAGACGTAGATGCGGTCGTCCTGCAAACCGGCGATCGGATCAATCTGCCCGCTGGCGGCAAAGGCTTGCGCGGCGTCCAGCATCAGCGCCGGATTCGGTGGCATGAATGGCACCATGCCCATGCAGATGGCTGCCGCCGCATAACCGAGCGTGCCCGCGCAGTAGTACGGACCACCGGCAACCACGCCAGCGCCCCTGACCGACTTTGAAAAAGCGACCTGATATTGCACCGCCATGAACGCGCCGGACGACAGCCCGGAGACGGAGGTTTGCATCGGGTCGGCCTTGAATGAGGGCAGGGCGGTGCTGGCTTGCGCGCCGACGCTGCTTGTCAGAAGGACGAAGGCGAGTGCAAAAAGCAGATGGCGGGGAGTGATTTGGCGCAGCATCGGAGGTCCCTTGTCAGGAGTGGCAGGTGCTTGCAGTACACCGTATCCGGACCGGGCTGTGTTTGACTTTTCTCAATCCAGATCATGGAATGGTGCCATTTTGTGCGCCATCCGATGTGCCATCCTCCCAGCCACCGCCGAGCGCCAGAAACAAGGTCACCTGATCAGCCGACAGCAGTGCATCCGAACTGGCTAGCTGGCTTTCGGCGCTGGCCAGCGTGCGCTCCGCATCGAGTGTCGTCAGGAAGTCGGTGCGGCCATGGCGAAACAGCGTGGCGGCTTGTTCCGAGGCGCGCACGCCCTGGTCGCGGGCGTCGTGCAGCGCGGCGTTGCGATCGAGTTCGCGCGCATAGACGGTGAGTGCGCTTTCGACTTCGCGCAAGGCAATGAGCACGACTCCATCGAAGCGCGCCAGCGCTGCGCTATTGCCGGCTTCGGCCTGCGCGATGCGACTGTGTGCCGAGCCGGTGGCAGGCAGCGTCCATGAAATCAGCGGACCCAGACTCCAGTGCAGCGAGCTGGCCGTGCCGAACTGTCCGAGGCTGCCGCTGCTACCGGCCGACAGGCCGAGCTGAATCTCGGGATACAGCGCCGCCGTTGCCACGCCAATACGCGCACTGGTGGCCGCAAGAGTGCGTTCGGCCTGGCGGATATCGGGACGCCGGCGCAGCAGGGCGGCACCATCACCGACCGGGATAGCTTGCTGCAAGCGCGGCGGCGTGCTGCAGGCGGCGATGCTGGCCGACAGCGTGCCAGGCAAGTCGCCGGTCAGTACCGCGAGACGAAATTGCGCCGTGCGGTGCTGGGCCAGCAGCGTTGGGACGGCGGCGCGCCACTGGTCGAGCTGGCCACGCGCACGGCTGTCATCGAGGGCTGTGCCGCGACCGGCAGCGACGCGCCGGTCAGTCAATTGCACGAATTGTTGCTGCAGTTCGACCGAGTGGCGCGCCACCAGAATTTGCTGGCCGGCGGCGCAAGCATCGACATAGGCGCGGGCAGTTTCAGCTGCGACGCTCACGCGGGCGAGGTCCAGCGCGGCCCCGGCGGCGGCGCTGTCCGCATCGGCGGCTTCGATGGTGCGCGAGAGTTTGCCGAACAGGTCGAGCTGGTACGACATGGCGATGCCGGACTCTTGCGACCAGTCGGCCGGTACGGGTGCATCCAGTCCGAGCGCCGCCGCCGATGGCCGTCCGTAGGCTGGTGCAGCCTGCACCGAGACGTCAGGACGACGCAATTGGGCGGCCTCGACCTGCAAGGCCTGCAGGCGCGCGAGGTTGGCAGCGGCAATACGTAGATCGGTATTGGCGGCGAAGGCGCGCGCGATCAGTCCGTCAAGCGTCGGGTCCTGATACAGCCGCCACCATTGCGGCGGTAGCGAACGGGCATCGAAGGCGGCTTCTGCCGCGCTGGCAAAGGCGGCCGCCGCCGCCGGTTTGAGCACGACCGCTTGCGGTGGTACGTGGTAATCGGGACCGACGACGGTGCCGCAGCCGGCCAGCGTGATCGCTCCCGCTGCTGCTAACACCAGCAGCGCCGTGCGGATGGCGGGCTTCATTGCACCGTGGCCGGTTGCGGATGGACGGCAATGGTGACGGTCTGGCCGGCAACCAGCCGCACGCCATCCGGCACCTTGTCGAGCGCAATGCGCACCGGGATGCGCTGGGCCAGCCTGACCCAGTTGAAGGTCGGGTTGACGTTTGGTAGCAGGTTGCTGGCGGTACTGCGGTCGCGGTCGGCGATGCCACCGGAAAAGCTGTCGACATGGCCACCGAGTACGCGCCGCTCGCCCATCAGTGTCAGTCCGACCGGATCGCCAAGGTGGATTCCCGGCAGCTTGTTTTCTTCAAAGTAGCCTTCGGCATAAAACGAATCAAGGTCAATGAGCGCAATCACCGGATGGCCGGCGGTGACATAGGTGCCAGCGCGCAGGTCCAGATTGGTGGCCACCCCATTGACCGCCGAAACCACCCGGGTGCGCGTCAGGTTCAGCTGCGCCATGTCGCGTGCGATCGCGGCCTGGGCCAGCATGGCGCGGGCTTGCGCTACTTTTGACTGGCCCTGTTCGGTGGCTTCTTGCGCGACCAGGTCGCCCAGGCCGCTATTGCGACGTGCTTCTTTTTCGGCTTGCGTGAGCAGAATCTGCTGCGCCTGCAGGGCGGCATCGGCCTGGCGCAATGCCAGCGCGAAGCGAGCCCGGTCGATCTCGAACAGGGCCTGACCAATCACCACGTGCTGGTTGTCATGCACTTGCACCGAAGTGATCTGGCCAGTCACATCCGGCGCGACCTGGACGACGCCGGCCTTGATGCGGCCGTCGCGGGTCCAGGGGTCGACTTCGTAGTGCTGCCATAAATGCCAGCCAGCGAACAGGGCGACAGCAACGGTGGCGAGGGTGAGGGCGAACCGGCCTAGCGCCGGCAGGGTAATGTTAAAGGGCATGTCAGTAGGCCTGATGAGGCAAGAGAAAAGTGAGACCACCCAGCAGGATGATGAACAGAGCAAAGTCGAACAGGGCCGGATGCCAGACCAGCCGGTACAGGCCAGACCGCGCGAGCAGGTAACTGATCAGACGCGAGCAAGCCAGTGCCAGCAGGGACAGCAACAGCAGCCAGGGAATATAAAGTCCGTAAAAACTGAATTCGCCGGTCATCGGGAACGCTCCGCAGTGGTGGGTGAGGCGAAGTACGGTGGTGCTGCCGGAAACAGGTTGCGACGGATGCCGGTCAGTGCGGCACCGGCGTCGGCAAGGCGTGCCGTGCAAAGCGAGCGCATCAGCGTATCGATCGCTTCGAGCAAGCCCGTTGCCGGTTCGCCAGTTGGCTGGCGATAATGCCTTGCCAGTTGTTGCAGCAGCGGCTGCAACGGCAGCCCTTCCTGTTCCAGACCGGATTGCAGTGCGCGTAACTGGGCGACACCCAGACCGATACGCAGGTCGACCAGCGCAGTGCTGCCGCTGGTATCGTGCTCCGGTCCCGCAGTGGCCAGCCGGGATGTGAGCAGCGCGACGCGGTCGAGCATGCGTGCCGACACGGCTGTCAGCGTCGGCGCACGGCGCGCCGTGCTCATGCTGACCAGCTCGTTGCGGCCGGCACGCAGCAGGCGGTGCGCAACCCAGCGCGTGCTGACCGAGCGCAGCAAACGCGTGAAGAAAACCGCTGCGCCCAGGCCGGTCAACTGCGCCAGCATGCCATTTGAAAACGACAGCATGTCGGCGGTGCCGGTGTCCTGCAGTCCCATCATGCCGGCCACGCCAAACAGCACAGCCATTGCTTGCAAGCCAGTGGCCGGCCTTCCGGCAAAGACGCCGAGCACCAGAAAAATTGGCGCTGACGCCAGCATTAACATCACGAAATCATGGACCGATGGAATCACCACCAGCAAATAAAAAGCCGAGATCGGGATCGACAGCATCGTGAAATTGAGAAACGTCCGGATGCCCGGCACCGGATCGTCCTGGGTCGCAAAGAAGCAGCAAAATACCGCCGCCATCGTCGGTGCACCTGCACCCGCTGGCCAGCCGGTAAAGATCCAGAATGCGCAGCAAACCAGGATGGCGATGAATGCGGCGAAGGCCGACCGCAATGCCAGGCCGTGATCGAGATGCAGTGCGCCAGCGGCCCGGCTGGTCGGTCGGACCGACGCAATGGGGCCGCGTCCTGCCAGCACGTTGTCGATCTGGCGGCGCAAGACCAGGCAGGTTTCCGTGGCATTGACGAGCGCCTGCAGGCGCGTGGCCAGGTTCAGTTGCAGTAGCGTGTTCCAGCTGGTATCGCGGCCAATGACGGGAGTGAGGCGATGGATTGCGGCGCGCAGCCGGGCCGGGTTGTCGGGTGACGGTGACGGTGACGTCGCTTCGCACCACTGTGCGATGTCGGCCAGCAGCGCCTGCCAGTCGGCGGTCACGCTGGCTGGATCGAGCCGGCGCAGGGTCTCGAGCCGATCTTCGATGGACGACAGCAGCGGTACCATCAGCGCCAGCTGGTCGTGCAGTGCCTGCATCGAACCGGACATCCAGCGCAGATGCGAGGTATCGAACGGCAAATGCGTCGACATCACGCGCAGTTCCGTGATGTCGCCCGCCAGACTCCAGCGCGCATGCTGGCCCGGCTTTTCCGGGGCTGCCGTGAGTGCTTCACGAATCCAGTGACGTGCGTCATCGATGGCATGGTCGACCCGTCCGAGCAAGACCGGCCCCACGCTTTGCGGAAACACCAGCGAGTGAACCAGCGTTGCGCAGGCAATGCCGAGGCTGATTTCTTCGACCCGCGCCAGCGCCACCTCAAACACCGTCGACGGATCGGCCACCACCGGGAAGGCGATCAGTCCGGCCGTGTAACCGGCGAGCATGAAGACATAGGAGCGTGGCGTGCGGTCGAGCAGCGACAGATACAGGCAGGCACCGACCCAGCACGCCAGTGCCAGCGACAGCAATTCCGGCGAGTTGCCCAGCTGTGGAACCAGCAGGACGGTTGCGGCCGAGCCGAGCAGCGTGCCGGCAAAGCGGTACACCGCTTTCGAGCGTACCAGTCCGGACAACGGATTGGCCACCACATAGGCGGTCATCATGGCCCAGAACGGACGCGGCAAGCCGATCCGGAACGCCAGGTACAGGGCCAGCATGGCGGCACCAAAGCATTTGAACGCGTACAGGATTTCGCTGCGGTTCGGACGGGTCACGTCGGGTTCGCATCGTGCTGGGTGGCGCTGAATGTCGTGATGGCGTCATCGAGTGCCGTCAGCACGCTGGTGCAGGTGGCGATATCGGCCTCGGCAATGCCGGCGAACAGGCTGGCACGAAACGGCCTGAGTGCGGCTTCCAGTCGCTCGGCACGGTCGCGGCCGTTCGGTGTCAGGTGCAATGTCCTGGCGCGGCGATCGCTGGCGTCGTCGCGCCGCTCGACCAGTCCGGCCTGGATCAGCTGATCGAGTACCCGTACCAGCGACGGCGGTTCCAGACCCAGTGCGTCGGCCACTGCGCCCGGACGTACGCCGTCACCCATGCGGCTAATCATGATCATCGGCCAGGCCGTGGCGTGCGACAGGTCGAAGTCACCAGCCATCCGGTCGGCAGCTGCTTTGTAGGCACGTGCGACATGCGTCAGGCGCATCGTCAGGGTCATCAGGGTCTGGTCGTGAAGAGTCATGGCAGGGCGGTTTTAATTAGGAGGCTAAATGTTAGCATGCTAAGTAAAATCTTGTGCGGCAGCCGTCATGCTTTTGCTTGGCATGCTACCGTGCAGGCCGCAACTAACACGGCGTGGCTGTTCATCGCGCCAATCCACGAGGACTACCTGCCATGAAAATTTCCCGAATTCCGTTATTGCTGGCGCTGTTGTCGCTGGTTTTGCTAGGTGCTTCCGGCCTTGGCGTCCAGCTTGGCTGGTGGGCTTTTCCGGTCGGATTTCAGATACTGCGCTGGGTCGTTTATTGCGGTCTTGCCGCGGTTGTCGTGGCACTCTTGGGCATGGCGTCTCCCGCCTTGCGCCGTGGTGCCTGGTCCATCCTGATCCTGGGCTTGCTGATTGGCGCCGGTGTGGCCTTCGTGCCTTGGCGAATGGCGCAGCAGGCGCAGGCGCTACCTCGCATCCACGATATTTCCAGCGACCTCGACAACCCGCCCGCCTTTGTCGCGATCCTGCCCTTGCGTGCCGGTGCGGCCAATCCGGCCGAGTACGGCGGGCCGGAGATCGCAGCAGAACAACGGCGTGGCTACCCGGACATCGTCCCGCTCACATTGCCCATCCCGACCGCGAGTGCTTATGCCAAGGCCTTGTCGGTCGTGAAGAAAAACGGTTGGGAAATTGTTGCCGATGACCCAGCTGGTGGTCGTATCGAGGCGACCGCGACGACGCGCTGGTTCGGTTTCAAGGATGATGTTGTCGTCCGGGTTCTTGGCGTCGCAGGAGGCAGTCGTATCGACATGCGTTCGGTGTCCCGGGTTGGCAAGAGCGATGTCGGTGCCAACGCCAGGCGCATCCGTGATTTTTTCGAGGCAATCAACGCCTCGTAGCAACGGCTATCACGAGTTGGGAACTTGTGGTTTGGAACTCTGTTGCAGCGCATGGATGTGCAAAAAATAGCTGTGCGACTGGATAAGTTCCCAAAAAATCACAATGAGCGTGTGAGCAAACGCAAATCTTCCGTTGAAAACTCTCCTAAATTAAAGATGCGGTGCAGGCCACTGCCCGTCATTTTTAATGATTAGAAAGGGGAGTTTCATGAACACTTCATCAAGCACTACTGTGCCATTGAGTGATGGCGCGTTGCTCCGGAAATTGCCACGGTGGCTGGTAGCTATTTTTGTCAGAAGACACATCCGGCGATTGCTGGGTGGCGCAATCTTCGTGGCGAGCGTCCTGTCGGCTGCGCTGGTCGATGCGCAGGCGGTTCCAGCTCCGTTGTCACTCACCTCTGGCAGACCCGCCCCGGGAACAATCGGTTTGCTGTTACCTGACAGATTGAGCTCGTCCGATCAGGCTGTCGGTTCCTGGCTCGATGCGGCGCGTGAAGAAGGTCTGCGCATCGAAACCCTGACCGACTCCCAGTTTCTTGCCCTCGGTACTGGTACCAATGCCTATCGCGGTGTGATTTTTCCGGATCGCCTGCATGTGGTGGCGTCTGATGCCCTGATTACCGCAATGGAAGGCTACGTCACTCGCGGTGGTCAGGCGATGCTGGTGTATGACTTCGGTGTGGTGACAGAAGGGGGATTCTATGCGGTGCCTAAGTCACGCTTGAGCACCCTCGCCGGCGTTGACTATGTGCTGTACGAGGAATTGCTGGATCGTACCGTGGGACTGGGGCCTATCACCGGTGTCGAGAACATGCTGCGAAAAATACAGGTTCCACCCGGAAAATCCATTCCGTTTGTGAGTAGTGCACCAACCGCGCTGTCAGCAACGACAACGCGTAACACCGCAGCGGTACAGGGCGGCTCTTTTTCTGCGGGTGCGGTCGCGACGCAGGCCGGCGTTCTGAAAATGGCTGGATTGGCGACCAATCAAGCGCTGTATTTGTCTGTCGACGCCAAAAATCCAGGCGGACTGGCGAACTACGATCATGCTCAGCAATTTAAGGCAGATCCGATTGACAAACATGTCGTGGTGCGTACGGCAACCGGACCAGTTGCTTCAAAAATACCGCTGCTATCATTAACCGGTTCTCGATCTCGGTTTTCTTCAACCGTTGATGCAAGCTTTGCGTCAGAGGTTCCTCCAATTTCGTTCGCTGCTGCAAAAATACTGCCAGCGGTAAGTGGTACGACGTTTCAGAAAACCGCACCGATCGTATCGGTGATCCCCTCTAGCACCATGAAAGCGCTTGCCCTGCCGCAGTCCGTTCTCGGCACCGGTAGCGTCGAGGCGATCAGCGGGTATATTTATGGCGCGCTGACCTATCCGAGTTTTGTCACGCGTGGCGCATTTGCCGGAACCGTATTGGCCAGCTCTCCACAGTTCGGGCTTGTTGCCGGGGTAAATAGTTTCGGCCGCGGCAAAGTATTGTTCATCAACACGCCATTGACCTTTCTGAAGGGGGCCAATGACGGCATGCTGATGCACGGTTTGCTGCATTATTTCAGTGATGACATGCTGAGGTTGCCACGATTGTCGAGCTTGCCGAATGCGCTCCCGGGGCTGACTTTGAACTGGCACTTGTGTTCGAACTTCACCGCCGAGATGATGCAACTGATCAGTCAGGGCGTGTTCCAGAACGGGCCGTTTTCGGTACACATTACGGCTGGTCCCGATACGCGTACTTTTGGCGATCGGCTGGGCTGGAACTTGCCGCTCAATCCCCAGGCGCAAAAGATGCTGCGTGATCTGGAAGCGCGTGGACACAAGATCGGCAACCACGGCGGATGGATACATGACTATTACGGTTTGAACGCCTCCGAAAGTAATCAGGCGTCCTTCGAACAATACCTGGTCCTGAACAAAAATGCCGTTGATGCAGTGATTGGCCATGCCAGCATTGAATATGCGGCACCGCAAGGAAATTCACCGTCATGGGCGTTGAACTGGCTGGAGAATAACGGCATTGTCGGTACGTATTTTTTAGGCGGTACGGGAATGGGGCCGACGCGCAATTACGTGGATGGGGCACTCAAGAATCCGAAGCTGTGGGTCAACCCGGTCATGCCCTTCGGTTTGTACGCAACGTTTGAAGAGTTCAGCGCATTCAATGTGCCCAAGCAAAGCGTGATCGACTGGTACAAGCAACTAACTGATTACGTTATCCAGAATCGCATGAATCGACTGATCTACATGCATCCTCAAGGTGCCGCGCCTTGGTCGGATGTCGTGCTCGGTATGTTGTCGTACGCCAGGACCCAACAACTAGCAGGCAAGTTTGCCTGGTACACAATTTCAGACATCGATAATTTCATGACCGCTCGCAGCAAGGTGGTCTGGAACGAGTCGGTCAACAGCGCTGGCGTGCGGTATTTCAGTGCGACCCATCCGACCACTCTGGCTAAAATGAGCTGGTTGTTTCCGAAAGTGGCGTTTGCCAAGCCGGTCGTTACCAGTGGGTCGGCAAAGGTGTCCGATGGCAGAGATAGCTGGGTCGTCGCGGCGACCGGCGGGAAGTTACTAAACTTCAACGCCAAGCCAATTTGATGTGCCGGTATGATCGCGCAAACGCGTCATGTTCCGCACGTGACGCGTTTGTTTCGATGCCTCACCTGAATCCATGTCTTGCCTCGAATTGGCACGTTCTTTTCTCACGCTGTCAGGATCAACTTGTTTAACTGGGTAACCCGCATCCGGTAAATGCGACCCTGATGCTCGATTTCAATTTCACGGTTGAGGCGGAACAGGTCTTTGCTTTGATAGCGTTTGAGCGGTCGTTCTTCGCTGGAGGGGAGGGAGGCTGCGGCAAGTGATCTCTCGCTGCGGTCATTTGACATGGCGGAATTCCTTTCAGATGAGATTTATTCTCATTTGGAGTATGCGCCTGACCCGGAGAGGAATGCAAGATTTTTTCTGGCTGACGTCGCGATCCTCAGTCATTTCGGGCCGACACGGCGATCACGTGCCAGCCCTTTTATTCCGGTAATGGTTGTCGAGAATGATTAAATAACCCGCTTTGCGGCCGCTGGTGGTGTCCATTGATACAGCCATGTTTCGCATAAGACCTCGCCGCCGGCGCTCAGGTACACCCGCAGGTCGATCGGCGTCACACTCTCATCAGGCGGCTTCAGGTCGAACATGACCCGCAAGCCGTGGATGGCATCGAGAGGTCGTACCGAGCTGATTTCGACTGTGCCGCGTGAGGCAGAGATCACCGGCAGCACCGTCACATCCTTGCCGAGCAACGGCAAATTATCGCCGGCAAAATCGATCACGAAGCGCCACGAAAAAGCCGTGCGTTTCTGGCCGACAATGCCACCCCGACCTGTCCGCGTCGCCACGACTTGCGCCAGCGGCGGGACGAACGGCATCTTGCTGCCCCAGTGGAGACGATAGCCAAACAGATGTTCCTCTCCCGCTTCCGGTTTCTTCTCGGGATTCCAGAAGCAGACAATATTGTCGAAGGTTTCATCCTGAGTCGGGATTTCGACCAGCTGGATCGCGCCCTTGCCCCAGCCCGATGTCGGCTCGACCCAGACACTAGGACGGCGCTCGTAAAACACGCCATCGTCCTGGTAATGGTCAAAATTGCGATCCCGCTGGAGCAAACCGAAGCCACGCGGGTTCTCGTCCTGATAGACATTGAAACGCAGTTGCTCCGGATTGACCAGCGGTCGCCATAGCCACTCGCCATTGCCACGATGCAGGGAAAGACCATCCGAATCGTGAATTTCAGGGCGCCAGTCATTGGCACCGGGCATGCCGCGATCGTTTTCGGCATACTGGAACATGCTGGTCAGGGGTGCCACGCCCATGCGCTCGATGGTTGTGCGCGGATAGAGCGCCACATCAACTTTCATCACCATGGTTGCCGCCGGTTCGATTTCAAACCGGTAGGCACCAGAAACGCTAGGCGAATCGAGCAACGCGTAGACCACCAGCTTGCCCGAATCGACCGCCGGCCGTTCAAGCCAGAAGTGCGTGAAATTCGGAAATTCTTCAGGACGGGCCATGCCGCAATCGATCGCCAGTCCGCGCGCGGACAAGCCATATTGCCAATCAGAGCCGACGGCGCGGAAATAGCTCGCGCCCAGAAAGGCAGAGATATCGCGTTCCAGATCGGTATGGAAATTAATCTTGAAGCCGGCAAAGCCCAGGTCCTTCGGCAGCTTGTCCGGATGCAGGCCACTTTTTCCATAATTGAACATGGCCGTGTCGTACGCCAGTTCCTGTGCCTGACCGTTTTTCAGTTCAAACATATGGACCGGGGAAGTGAAGTACAAGCCGAGGTGAAAGAACTTTGCCTGGAAGCGCAGCTTGTCATTGGCCCACATCGCGTGTTGCGGACGATACTGGATGGCCTGGAACTGGTCCCAGTCCATCTTCTTGATTTCGTCCGGAAGGGTGTTGGCGACGGGACGGTACGGGCTTGCTGCCAGCGTCCTTGCCTGACCTTTCAGCCAGGCGAGATCAAAGGCTTGCGGCTTGCCCAGGAATTTCAGTTGCTCGCCTGCAGTTGCGGCGGCGAAGAGGGAGTGTGCCGGAAAGCCAGCTGCGGCCAGGACGGTGGATGCCCTTAAAAAATCGCGTCGTTGCATACTTTTCCTTGTTGGAGTGAGTCAGGTGAGTTGCATTAATATCCACTGATGTCGAGCGCAAGTCGGTGACTATCGATGGATAACCACTAGCAGCGCTTTCGCCTCGGTCTTGCCGGCATTGCGGATCGCATGGGTCTGATCAGCTTCATAGCGTGCCGTCGCCCCGGTCTTGAGTTTGCGCAAGGTGCCGGCAACCTCGACCTCCACCGACCCGTGCAGTACCGTCAGATGCTCGGTCGTACCGGGATCATGCGGATTGGAAACCAGTGCCCCACCGGCCAACAAGGTCAGTTCGTACCATTCATGTTTGCCTGCCAGGGCCATCGGTCCGAGGATGCGCAGCACGTAACCGGCATGTCCACCCGGCAATGTCGGGGTTTCGTGCGGTTCCATCACACGGATTGCTTCGAGAGGACGCGCTTCGGTCGACAGCAATTCAGCGATGCTGACACCAAGTGCATTGGCCAGTCGCCACGCAACCGCAATGGTCGGATTGGCTTTTTCGCGTTCGATTTGCGACAGCATCGACTTCGACACGCCGGCTGCGCGCGACAGGTCTTCGAGTGTCAGGTCGCGTTCGAGACGCATGCGTTGCAGCGTGGCACCGACTTCGGGAGGGGTGGCCGGTACGGGAGGTGTTTTCATGGGTAAGGTTGCAAAGTGGGAAAGTGGGAAAGTGCTACCAATATCCACTATATTGGAAATAAATTCTGCATAATGGAATTTAATAAAGTCAGCGGATTGACTCAGAGATCACGAATTGATTCTACCAATCGTCGAGGACGTCACGAGCGTCAACAACAAGAAAACTTTTTTGCCGGGCTAGAGGAGGCCGCTGTCGATCTACCTTGAGTTCTTTGTCATCTTGCACGCGCCCCAGGGCTACGCGCATTCGGGTACATCTTTCTGCACACATTCGCGCTGCGCCAGCAGGGTGGCTAGCAGTTCAGCCTCACTGAATGGCCCGCACGCGAGATAGTCCAAATCAAATTCCATGCCTCGGCGCAGGTGCATAGCGTCCATCTCCATCTTCAGCGCATTGACCTGCTCTGCCAGTAAATCACACAGGGCCGTGAGCCGAGTCTCTGAAACGGCGGCGGCCTCAATGGCACCCATCATCTCTGCCTGCAACTGAATGCGCAGCAGCGTGCTGAGGTCTTTGCGCTCGTAGGCGGCATTCAGCTCGTTCGTGAGGGTGGTTTTGCGCATACGGACCTGCGGGTCGTGCTCACGGTCGGCAAATAGATCGTTCACAGTTTGGTTCACGGAATTCATGCCGATACGGTAGGCGAGTGCCCGCCCTGTGTTGTAAATGGATCTGCAAATTCGTGATGTAGCCACACGGAAACACAAAAAGCGTAGTATGAACTTCGCTACCAAAAGTTACATAAAACACCGGGCTACACTTTTTATCACTCCTTAAAAGGAAATCTCTTGAATACCTACACACCTTCAAGCCATTGCGCCCGGCCAATAGCGCGCCAACGTTTTGGGCGCAACAGACCCGGCCAGCGCGGCTACAGCATCATCGAATTGTCGATTGCCCTGGCCATTCTGGCTGTCATCATTATTGGTGGCTTGCTGGGTGTGCAGATCATTTTGCGCAACAACAACACCAATAACATGCTGAAAAACATACCACTGGTGGCGGCTAATGTAACCAAGTTAACCTCTTCGCTATCAGTCCTTGACGCTACCGTGAATTCAAACAACCTTGCTAACCTAGGTGTTTGGCCCCCCGCAATGGTAACTGGCGGTGTGACTGCCAGAGTGGTTACCAATGAGCACGGCGGCGTAAACTTTATAGAGGCAAACACACTAGCTTCAGGCACTTACGCAATTGGTCAGACCTTTCTAATAACGCTTACAGGCATTCCACAAGCATCGTGCGCCGATGTTGTTGGAGGCGTTGATGGCTTATCTACAGCCATTGGAGTCACTTCAGTAACTCCTGCAGCTGCCGTCACTGCAACGCCTGCCGGACCCGCTTTAGTTAAAGCAACCGGCGGGGCGATCGCTATCGGCACGTTGGCGACTGCATGTGGTGCGACTGGTCTCAAAAGCATCACCGCTGTGATTGCCCGGTAGTAAGCCACCATGACCAAGCCAATCATCATGTGGAGTATTTGCGCATTAGTGGCGAGCTTCGCCGCCGGTGCGCCCGTTGGCTCAGCTCAGGCCGCCGCTGAAAACGCTGGCGAGCCGACGGTTATGCTGGCTCTGGCGAATAGCTTGTCTGACTTTGCCCGGGTGCCGACGACAGCCGGGCAGGTGGCAGCTTCGGTGGCGGCTGACCCGCTGCCCGCGCAAGCCGTCAACCTGCGGGCCGAGCGGGCCTTAAGCTTGTCCAGTCTGGCGAGTTTGTCTGCCTCGGCTTCCGGCTCTGATCAGCTGCTGGCCTTGGCCCGCATGGACGATGGTTTGGCGTACCCGCAGGCTAGCCTTTTTGCACAGGCTCAGCCAGTCAAGGGAGCGGCCGAACCGCAAAAACAGGCCCGACAGGAAAGCTTCACTGAAAGCTGCGCAGCAGGGCCCGCCCGCGTCGGCGGCGTCTTATCGGCCAGTCAGGTGCTGGAATCGGTGCGCGGGAACAAGCCCGTCAGTGAAACGGTTAGCCAGGATGGCCAGAGCACATGGGTGGTTGACCCGCGCGACGGCACACTGTCGCAAACCCTGGGTCGCTGGGCCAAAGACGCGCATTGGCAAATGAACTGGGATGCCGACCGCGACTTCGTGATCGACACCAGCCTCGCCATGAGCGGCACCCTGCGCGAAGCCATTGAGCTGGTCATGCTCTCGTTGGCCCACACCGACTATCCCTTGCAAGCCGCCATGAACTCTTCGACCTGCACCCTGCGTGTGAGCCGCTTTATGGATAACCAGCCGCGCTGAAAGTTTGTCGCCGCAGGGCGTTTTATTGCCTTCGTTTTTTAAGCCAGCATTGTAGAAGTCCAGCAGTAATGCCTTGCTTCGGGTTTTTTGGTGCGGGGATGACGCGCGTAATCTTTGAACTTTGAACTTTGAATTTTGAACTTTGAAAGGTTGATGACCTTGTCCACCACCTTATTCTGCGCTGAGCTTATTGGCTCAACTCACCTTACCGCAAAACGTGCGGCTCAACGCGTAAGCCTCTTGATGGCTGGTATTCTCTTGACTGCCTGCGCCTCTAAACTTGACGGTGGTGTCCAGAGCCGGCTAGACGATGCCGAGGCCAAGGCCAAATCGGCGCAAAGCCAGATCAATGCCCCGCAGCGCAAACATGCTTACGTGGTGGACGAAGTTTTACCGCGTTTTGCCACGCGCACAGTGCCCCTGGGGCCTTCGGCCAAACTGCCGCAACTGGGCAAGGTCACGCTGCGCTATCCCGGGCGGCAAACTTTGCTCACCGCCGCCGACCTGATTTCCCGCGCTGTTGATATCCCGATTGTGGTGACCTCCGACGCGTTGCTGTCGCCTACGGAGTTTGAGCCAGGCAAGGGTACTTCGCCCGCTGCGCCGCGCGCCGACAATAAAGACAGCATCGCCCCCCTGGTGGGCCGCAATCTGCCTGACAAAGAGTTTTTGACCACTTACGAGCTGAACTACAGCGGCGACCTGGCCGGCTTGCTCGACCAGATCACCAAGCGCGGTCGCCTGGGCTGGCGTTACGACGGCGGAGTGATCACCATCAGCCGCATGGTGCGCAGGTCATTCTCCATCAAAGCCATGCCGAGCACGGGTGAAACCAAGGGTGACTTAAGCATGAGCCCGGGCGCGGGGGCGTCGGCGTCGATGTCGGTCTCCACCCAGAGCCAGGCCAACGTCTTTGGCCAGATCAAAGCCACCCTGGACACCATGGCCTCCAAGTCAGGCAGCCTGCAGTTTGACATTTCCAATGGCACCGTCAACGTGCTCGATGCGGTGGACAACGTGGCCCAAATCGAGCTGTACATTGACCGTGTCAACAACAGCCTGTTGCGCCAGGTGACGCTGTCGGTTCAGGTGCTGCAGGTGGATCTGGATGAATTGCACGAGCGCGGGGTCGACTGGAGTGCGGTTTCCCGCGTCATGTCTGATGCTGGCAGCAATGCGATTGGTGCGGCCATCCGGGGGCCTGATCTTGCCCTGCCTTCAGCCACCAGTTCCGGCTTCAGCTTTCAGCTCAATCCCAATGGTGTCGGCGGGCCCGATGCATCGGTGTTGATTCGCGCATTGGAGACATTTGGTCGCGTGAGTGCCTCTTACGCGTCCACGGTGACCACCATGAACCGCCAGTCGGTGCCGCTGGGCGTGCTGAATCAGTTGTCTTACGTCAAACAAGTCAGCCCGTCTACCGCCGGTGGCGTCGGCACCGTTGTGGCCGGCCCCACCATTACCCCGGGACAGGTGTCCACCGGATTCACCATGACCGTGACACCCGTGGTGCTGGACTCCAATCGGGTGATGCTCGAAGCCATGTTGAGCATCAGCAAACTGCGATCCCTCACCACATTCACCAGTGGTACGGGTGCTTCGCAAGCGTCTGTGCAATCGCCTGATGTGGACATTTTCAATACCATGCAGCGCGCCAGCATGATGGCGGGTCAAACCATGGTGATCGCTGGGTACGAGTCTGAGTCCAATGCAGCCAATGGACAGGACATGGTGCGAGATGCGGTGCCGGGCTTTCGCGTGGCCAAACGCCAGCGCACTTCCACCGTGATTTTGATCACGCCACGACTGGATGCCATGTAATGACTTTCTCTGATCTTAAGCGTGGACTGAAGACACCCGCCTTGCGCGGCTTCAAAGGTGAGACTGCGCCTTTACAAACCGGCTCTGCACTTCACCATTAGTAAGCGCCTCATCAAGGACGTCTGTACAGCACACCAATGACCCGCCAAAGTGGTGCCCACCAAATAGTAGTGGGGA
>NZ_JASJWR010000045.1:0-24382 GCF_035019065.1 Actimicrobium sp. CCI2.3
TTGGAAATGCTCAGTCCTTGATCTTTGATCATGCGCACGACTTCCAGCTTAAGCTCGATGTCGAAGTGTTTTTTAGTCATGTAATTTCCTCAGTTAGCGGGAGTGTGCTCCCATTGAGGTGTCCGATTTCATTAGACCACTACACTGTGTTCACTCAGACATTTGATCCAATACGTACAGCAGAATTTCGCGAGAAGATATTGGCGGCGGGTCTGCCGATATAGTGGATCGCATAGGTCATCAAACAAACCTCCGTTTTATTGCCTGGGGCGACCGTGAGGACGCGAGCTGCCTGACCACTACATCTAGTATTTTGGTCAGTCGCAAATCATGTGAGCTGGCGGCGGCCTATTGCAAGCTCGTCGCACAGTGGGTGAGCTCATTCGCAAACAATGTGAGTACGAGCCGCTGGTGAGTCGTAATTAACCTAGGCTCAGATTGGCGCTGATTGCGAGCAGGACCATTTTCGATTGCAAGCCGTTACAGTTACAGCGTTGTTGTCAGGTGCTTACTTGGCCAGATGTTCGACCAAGAGTGTTGTGCCGACGACGATCAGCACCACGCCACCGAGCATTTCTGCGCGCTTGCCTATCGCATCACCCAGGCGGCGACCGATCAGGACACCAATCGTCACCATGACAGTGGTTGCCGTTCCGATTGCTGCTGCAACGATCCAGATATTGACATCGATAAAAGCGAGGCCGACACCAATAACGAGGGCATCGATGCTGGTCGCTACAGCTGTCAGCGCAAGCATCAGGATGGATTTGCTTCTGGGCGCTTCAACCACCTCCGCATCACTGTCCTGTGATCCGACGTAGATCATCCGTCCACCCAGGACGAGCAGCATCCAGAAAGCAATCCAGTGGTCCCATTCAGACAACCAATGTACATCGGCAGCCAACGAGCCAACGGTCCAGCCGAGGAGAGGCGTGATGGTCTCGATGGTGCCAAACAACATGCCGATTTTAAAGGCCTGCATGAAGCGGATTTTTCCCAGTGCAGCGCCTTTGCCGATTGCTGCGGCAAACGCGTCTGTTGACATGGCAAGGGCAAGAAGAACGATGGCGATGAAATTCATGGACGATTTTTCTTTCGGTTGGGCACAAGATCAAAGACATTTGCCGCGCGCCCAACCTCAACGCGGAAATGTCCTTGGTCTCGCCAACCGAAAGGTGCGCACGCCACGGCAGGTGTGCCGAGTATGTTGACGTGAGCGCTTTTGTCTGACGACAAAAACAGGCTACTCCCCAAAGAGTGGCTGGAGTCTAGCGCAGATCGTCACGACTGGATAGGCAATTGATGCCGGGCCTGCAAGCTTCCTTCGACCGCTTTTCCTGTCCGACCGAGTGCGGCGATCTGGTCGAGTGCCGCCAGCGCATCACCGGTCATGCTTGCACCGGCTGCACCGGCGATCACCATCGGTGCGCTGATACACAAGCGCAGCGCCATGACCGGCATGCCTGCGCGCTCGCCACACGCCACCGGTTGTCCGAGTTGATAGCGTGGTTCGCCGTGCATCAATGCCTGATGCAGGGCGCGGGTTTGTGCGGCAGGGAAGTAGCTGCCGTCGGCATGACGAAGCAGGAATGGAAAGATCGTTTGCAAGCTATCCCATCCGGCATTGGCCCGGCAGAGCGGTGCCACCGGCAACGCTTCGAGCAGCGGATCAGCGGCGATGCGCGCGTGGACTGCCTGACCACATGTCGTCAACAACGTGCTGACCTGCGCTTGGGGCAAGGCATGGAAGCGCTGCAATTCGACCAGCGCGGCCTGCCAGCGCAGGAGCAGTCCGAAGTTCGTCGACATCGGCAACGATTGTCCGCAGCGCCAGGTCGCCGGCCAGTCGGCGGCACAGGAATACGCACCGACCGCCGGGTCCAGCACCGCGTCGCGATGGCGTGTGGCCAGTCTCGCTGGCACCAGCAGCACGCCGCAAAATGTGGGTCCGCCAGCAAATTTGGAACCGGTCAGGGCGACAAGGAATCCGCACGCCAGATAGTCGCGTACGCTCGCCGCCGACAACCTGAACTGACAGGCATCGACCAGCACCGTGACCTGTTCCGGCCAGCGCTGCTGCAGCGCCAGCACGGTCGCGCGTCCGGGTACCAGTAAGCCCGTCTTGCTCTGATCAGTCAGGACCAGCAGCACGCGCTGGCCGGCTGCGGCGGCTTGCGTGACAGCAGCCATGCACTCGCCATCGACCTGTTCGGGATTACGCACACTGCCATCGACGTGACGGGGTTGCAGCATCACTAGTGCCGGTTGCCAGGTGTCCAAAGGTGCACCGACCGGTACCAGCGTGTTGTAGGCGGCGCAACTGCTGTAATGATTTCCGCGCAAGGCCGCTGGCAAGCCGCTGCCGGTTTCGGCGGCGGCAATCATCACGACGCAGTCCGGTTTCAGCCACTGGCCAGCCAGCAAGTGCAGGTCGGTGCCGGAGGCCGCCAGCACTGCGCCGGTATCGGGCCAACCGCACAGCGCGATCAGTTCAGTGCGCAGGCGTTCGGCTTCGCTGGCATAGACCGTTTGCGGCGATTGATCGCGCAAGCGCGCAGTGTAATGCGCGTGCAGCGTCCGGGCTGCCGCATGACCGGCGACCGAAATCGCCGATGCCGTCGACGAACCGAGGGCCACCAAACCGGCATCAGGGCAGGGCAGGCAGCCATAGCGCGAACGACCGCTGCGGGCATCGAGCACCAGGCGATCATCGCCGCCGGATAACAGCACATCCTGCAGGGCAGGCAGCATGGGTCAGACCGTCGCGCGGGTTTTTTCCAGCAACTGGCGAAAGGCGGCGAAGACCTTGTGCATGATCGGTTTCTTGTACGGGAACAGGTCGTCAGGGTCCATGTCATGGACGATCATCGCGTTGTCGACTTCAAAGATCAGCAATTTGCCGTCCGGGGTTTCGGCGCAATCGATACCGACATAAGCCAGCCCGAGACGGTCGTGAATCGCCTGTATCGCGCTGGCATGGCGCAGCGCGAATTGCGTGTCGAAGTGGGCCATGCAGTCGGCTTCTTCGTCACGCTTCGTCTGGCTTTCGGTCATGCCGGCATTGAGGTAGTGAATCATCCAGTGCGATGAAATCGCGAAGTGACAAATGAACGGCTTGCCATCGACCAACGTGATCCGGTATTTGCGGAACTGGCCGTCGGCATTGCGGTAATCAACAAAACGCGACAGGTAAAAATCCGTGGCCTCGACCCGCTCCAGGTAACCGGTGGCGTCATCGGCGGTTGCAAGCTTGTCGAGATGCGTGCCGGCATGCGACCCGATGGGCCGCACGATCACCGGAAAATCGCCATCGTGCAGCAGTGCCGTCGCTGCCAGCGAACCGTTGGCGATGGCGTGCAACTGATCGCGCGTGATGCGCACCGTGGCCGGCATCTCGACACCGGGAATCGCTGCCAGCGCGGCGCAGGCACCATCGCGTGACAGCACGGCAATGCATTCGGGACGATTGATGACGGGGCGCGGCCAGTCCTGCAGGTCCGCAGCCAGTCGCTGCAGCAACGGCTGATTGGCATCGGATTCGGCCACGCCAACGAGCAGCACGTCATGTTCGGGAATCTCCTCCGGCCAGTCCGATGCGCTCGTCAAGTACAGCATCGTCAGTGCGATATCGCTGTCTTCAACCAAAAACTCGACCGGCGTATTGGCCATCAGATCGCCCGGTCCCATGATCACCAGCAGACGCAGACCGGAACCGGAACGGCGTGCCGGCAGACTGTACAACTGACGGATCGCGATGGCTTCGGCTTGCACGGCTAGCGCATCGGCACGGTTACCGGTCAGTTGCAGCACCGTCGAAAAATCCAGATAGGCATGCGCGTCGGTCGGATCCTGCTGCGCACGGAGCAGTAAATCCTGACCATCCTGCACCAGACTTTCACCGGCAAAAGCACGACGCATCAATGGCGCGACACCGATCAAGGGCGGCAAACCCGGCATGGAAGAGGGCATGGGAATCAGCTTTCTGGGTGGGAGCAATGAGCGGCACCGATGGATAGCGTGGCGCGAATGAGCGCATCGACATCGACAGCAGTGGTGCGGTGATTGACGATGGCCGCGCGCAGCACCAGCTGGCCACGGATCGTGGTGATCGATGGCGCGGCAATGCCGGACTCTTGCAGGTCGATGGCAATGGCGCCATTGATGCGGTCCGACTCGGTACAGCGATAGCGGAAGCACACAATATTGAGCGCCACCGGCGCCATCAGTTCGAGTTCGGGATGCCGAGCGATTTGCTGCACCAGATAGCGCGCCAGCGCGCAGGTCCCGGCGATCATGGTGCCGAGCTGGTCACTGCCATAAACAGTCAGCGTGAACCAGGTCTTGAGTGCCCGAAAACCACGCGACAGGTCCGGCCCGAAATCGCATGGCCACGGGGACGCGGCTGCCATGCCACGCGTGTCGCGGCGCAAATAGGCCGCTGGTGACGCGAAGGTATCGAGATGCTGCTGGCCATCGCGCACGATGATGAAGCCGGCGTCGTAGGGGACTTGTCCCCACTTGTGAAAGTCGAAGGCAATCGAATCGGCCCGCTCGATCCCCGCCAGTTGCGGTGCGATCTCCGGCGACAGCATGCCGAGCGCGCCATACGCGCCATCGACATGAAACCAGATGCCGTGACGCGCGGCGATATCGGCGATCGCAGTTAGATTGTCGACCGCACCGACATCGACGGTGCCTGCCGTGCCGGCAATAAAAAACGGTTGCAGGCCGGCGGCGATGTCGGCAGCGATGGTGCTTTCGAGGACGGCGATATCCATTTCGAAGGCGGCGTTTTCCGGGATGCGACGCAGCGCATCGAACCCCAGGCCGCACAGGTCAAGCGCCTGCGCAATACAACCATGCGCACCGTCCGAGGTATAGGCAACCAGCCGGTTGCCGCTGACGCCGCGCTCGCGCACCGAACCGCCCAGCGCACGCGTGCGTGCCACCAGCAACGCAATCATGTTCGCCATCGACGCACCGGTGACGAACAGGCCGGTGGCCTCGTCCGGAAAACCGAATAGCTCGCGCACCCATTGCAGCACCTGACGCTCGACCACAATCGGCATCTGGTTACGGCCACCGAGATTGGCATTGAGCCCGGCCGCCAGCAGTTCGGCCATCATGCCAACCGGGGTACCACCACCTTGCACCCAGCCAAAAAAGCCCGGATGGGCGTTGCCCGGACCGTACGGCAGGACCGATTGCATGAACGTCGCATGGGCATCGGCCAGCGTGCCCGGTGTATGCGGCATTGCTTCTTTGAACGCCTCCCGCGCGCTTGCCGGAATGGGTTGCCAGACCGGTCGGTCACGCAGGTGCTGCTGATAGTCGAGCATGTCATCGAGCATCCGATGACTCTGTTCTCTGAAGTCTTGCCAGTTGTCGGGGTCGAGTGTCACGTGTGCGGTTATCCGGAAGCCTGCCCCAGGGAAAAGGGCATGTTGTCGAATGATGCGTGTTTCGAGTGAAAAGCGGAAGTGCGAGCAACGGTTCTTTTGGTCCGCTATTCGGCAGATCGGAGGACAGTCTGTCCAGACCGCTACGCGTGTCAACAAATAAAAGGAACCAGACTGAGTCGCGTGCCACACACGCCGGTGGATTGCGATGCGAGGCCATTTTTTGGCGCAATAAGAGGCAGTGTTAAGTGATCCTGTTGAACCCGTTTCAAAGTATTCCTGCACCGCCGCACAGTGAGGGTGGTGGGATTTTTGCAAATCAACTCATCGTTCTTTCTGAGTAAAAAATAGTCGTTGAAAATTAATTAATAACAGTCGAGGGCAAGAGCTAAAGGGCTACGAAGGAGGAAGTCTTTCAAAAAAAGAAAGCGACAAGGTTAAAAGTGCGGAAAGAGGAATTCAGGCACAGGCAGGAGTACGTCGACTCGGTAGATCATTCAAGAATATGCTTACGCCGGGGATGAGTGATGCAGATAAAATAAATGCATACAAGAAAAGATAATACATTTAACTCATTAACTCGAGGACTTTATTATGAAACGCGTAGGCCAATATTTACAACGTCAATATTCAAGAATAGTTGATAATGTGTACAGAAAAAATAATCATGATCCTTGCGCTGCGCCAAGAACACAATGCCATAAAAACAGCGAATTTAGGAAGCGCACTGATAGTCATTTGAGTGATGATCTAAAAAATTGTTTCAAGAAAAAAACCGAGCAGGAAGAAATAGAATATCAATTAGAATTACGCAGAAAGTCTGAAAGACAAAAACTTGAAAATGAAAAACTGAATGGACCATTGAGTATTTATCATTTGTCAGAACTGACGGCCAAAGAGTTTAACTTTGAAAAGGTAAATAAAGGCAACAAGGAGGAATTATATGATTTATTTTTGGAGCTAGAAGAAAATACATATAAATTTAAAAGCAAGTGGAAATATGTAAAAAATTTTTTTGAAGATGAGATTAAAAATGCTTCAGTAGAAAATCCCGTTGTAACTTGTCGATTCCCAGATAATGTTCCACTCGTAGAAAGTACGGCAATTCCTGATCATACTCGTCCTAATGTATTTATTCATGCAAATACGATGGATCTTGGTACTGATAGAAAATTCATTGCGTCACAAAGACCCAAGGGAAGTGAAATTCCGGGATTCTGGAATGCAGTTCGCGAACACTCTGTTTCTGTAATTATTGATTTGACGAATGCAAACGATGCGAAGGACCGAGATTGGAAGAATTATTGCCCCACATTGCCTTTCTGGAAAATGGATTTTAAAGGTTTCCGTGTAATTAAAAAAGTCTTGCAAGGTGAAAAGAATACATCCGACTTCTTCAAGGAAAATATCCGGCAGCAGAGCCTAGTCATCCATTTAGATAATGCATCACATTCGCTGGAAAGAATAAATTTTCATCAATGGCCTGATGGCAGGGTTGTAGACCCGAAGGTATTGATCGACCTTGCTGACCTAGCCGAATCGCTAGCAAAAAATAAAACCGATCCGATATTAATCCATTGCAGAGCGGGGGTTGGAAGAACAGGGACGTTGATGAGTTTCATGGCTGCCAGGGAGATCCTTTCCAAGAAACTCGCCGCCACCGATACGGTGCCTGATATGCAGGCAATTCTTCACACTGTGCTTGAAGTCGTGGCAAAAGGACGTATTGCTCGCGGGCGATTGTTTGTGCAAGAAAAGGAACAGTTTGCATTGATTGTGGATGCACTCATTCTGCATTTTGAGAATGTGAAAGTTAAGCCGACACCGTTGCCCCAGAATATCGGTGTACCGCTCGCTGCAAACGCAGCCGTTCGTTTACGAGAGCGCATCAAGCAAAGCAATAAAACAATCCTGGGAAAAATTGGCACTAAACCTCGCACCAATGCGTTGTCAGCCATCACAGAAGTTGATGAGTCAAATTTGTCTACCGCTGAAGTAAAAGACACCGTAAGGCATCTGCCCACCGCTATGAGCGGCAGTTTTGTAGCACCTCTGTCGGCCAATAAAGACCGCTCTGATGATCAATTTGACGCCCAGGTTGAGCAAGACATTCCAGGCATTGCCTCCTCGGTGTGGAACACATTGAATGTCAATTCCCCTGAAAGGGAGTTGGATTGCCTGAACGCCGATGAAGTCGATGACAACGGCACCAACGTGTCATGTCCCAGGCACTCTGCGGTCGAGGTAGACATTCCAGGAAATAGCAAAAAGATTCATGCGAACCATGTGCATTTTCAACCGTCCCGCTCTGAGGTAGAACTGGGGCTGAATGGAAATAGCTACATCGCAGGGCAAGCGCCAAGGCAATTTGATGCCTGTGAGCGCTTGCTGTTCAAGGGCATAGAATCCCGGCAGGGAATTTTCCAGATCGTTTCCGAGCGGTCACAACAGGCGTTGGTCGGCCCGGACTCCGATCGCGAATCCGGGAGATCCATCAGGTCGTTGATCGAGCAGCTGCGCGAAGGGATGGCACATAATCCGACGCTGACCATTGGCGGACGCTACGAGGTGGATTCCCTGGAGCACTGGCTTGATGGAACGTCGTCATCGACGTATTTGCTCACGGTAAAAGACACACATGCGGATAACCGACTTATCTCGATTCCTCTGACACAGACGGGCTTGAAGTTTGAAGATCGTGTTCTGAAAGTACCGGAAATCGCTGCGGCCAGTGAAGAATTAGCTGCTCATCTTGCGGTTAGCGACGTGTTCTATCCCCAGGCCGTTGTTGAGCCCATCATCATCAGTACCGCCGGCGTCGGCCGCAACGCCACGCTGATGGTCTACCGGCAAATCAAGTCGCTCATAGGAAGCGGAGAAATTACTACCGAAGGCGAACTTCATGCAGCCTTACTGCGCGAAATTACGATCGGACGTAATGCACGGGGACCACGGTTCGTGCATTCGGAAGCGCAACTGGAACAGTTGACGGCTGCGCTGGTGGCGTTGCTGCCTGGTCAGGCATCCGCGTAGATACTCAGCAGTAGCGGTTGTGCCAGTGTCTTGTCGAACGCGATGATCTGTCGGCACATGCTGCGATCGATGAAGTGTCCCGCTGCCAACAAGAGTGATCCGTTCGGCAAGACCAGATCCTGCGCCAGCGTGACCCCCGGTTGCACTGTGGCTGCAGGAATTTGAATCGCGTTGCGCGCGGTCTCGGCGTTGCCCGCCAGGCTGTCGAGCATCCGGAACAACGCTGTCACAAGCTGTGGATCGTACTGCTTGCCGTGATCCTGCAAGAGCATTTCCCTGGCCTCGTCCGGCCATATCTTGCGCGGATAAATCTGGCCGGTTTGCAGGTTGTCGTAATCGCTGACCAGCGCCAGGATGCGTGCACCCAGCGGGATGTCGTGGCCGTTCAGCCCATCGGGATAGCCACTGCCGTCGAAGCGCTCCTGTTGCGCGCGCACCAGTTTTGCGGCACCGCGCAGTTCGGTCAGCGGCATCAGCAACTGCTCACCCTGAATCGGATATTTGCGGTACTCGCTGCTTTGTTCGCGGCTCATCACCGCCCGCGGCAATTTGAGCATGTCATCGGTCAGTCCGATCTTGCCGATGTCATGCATCATCGCCGCCAGGTAGATGTCTTTTGTGGTGGTGTCGTCGCAACCCAGTTGCACGGCAAGTTGGCGAGCGAGGTCGGCGACGCGCAACGAATGACCAGCCAGATTGCCACCGCGCATTTCAATCAAATTGGAGAACACCTTGATTGACAACAGGAAATGGGTTTTCAGCTCGGTATTGAGTTCGACCAGATTGTCCCGGGCCTGCTCCAGTTCGGCAGTGCGCTCGCGCACCTTGGTTGCGAGACTGTCATTGAGCATCACCAGTTCACTATTTTGCAACAGGGTCAGCGCTTCCAGTCGTCTGCGCTCCTGTTCAAGCAGCTTGTGTTCAAGTGCATGTCGCACCGTCAGAAGGATGTCGTTATCGTCCCACGGCTTCGTGATGTAACGATAAATTTCGCCGCGGTTGATGGCATCGAGAATAGTCGCGATATCGGCATGGCCGGTCAGCAGCAGACGCACCGTGTCGGGCCACCAGATGCGGACTTCCTCCAGAAATTGCGCGCCACTCATGACGGGCATACGCATGTCGGAGATCACCAGGTCGACCGGATGTTGCGCCAGTAGTTCAAGCCCTGCGGCACCGCTGTCTGCGATCAGTATCTTGAAATTTTCATTGCGAAACAGGCGGCACAACGCGGACAAAATGTTGGGCTCGTCATCAACCAGCAGAATCAGGGGCATGGCGGGACTCTCGTTAAATGGGTTGTCGCAACGGCAGGGTGACCCGGAACGTCGTGCCGACTCCCACGGTACTGTCGACATCAATCCGGCCATGGTGCTTGCTGACGATGCCATAGGACATCGATAGCCCGAGACCCGTACCGGTGCCGATTGGCTTGGTGGTAAAAAAAGGATCGAAAATGCGCTGGCGATTCTCTGCACTGATACCGGAACCGTCGTCGGCCACTTCGATCCAGGCGGACTTGGACGTGCAGCCGGTCCGGATCGTGATAGTGCCGCGTGCAGTACCAATTGACTGCGCGGCATTGATGATGAGGTTCATGACGACCTGATTGATTTGCGACGGCAGGCACTCGACATCGGGCAGTGTGCCAAAGGCGAGGATCACATTGGCCTTGTAACGCACTTCATTGCTGACAATATTGAGGGTCGAATTGATACCCGGGTGCAGGTCAGTGAGTTGCCAGTCCATCGCATTATCAACGCGTGAAAAATCCTTCAGGTCCTGAACGATCTGTCGTACCCGCACAATGCCTTCCAGTGATTCGCGCATCATCACCGGGATATCGGCCTTCAGGTAACTGAGATCAATGCGATCACGCAGCGCACTCAGATCGTGGCGTATCGCGGCCTGGCTGATCAGCGGCTCGGATTTTTCATAGGCATCGAGCATGTCCATCAGTTGTGCCAGGTACCGATCCAGCATTCCGAAATTGGAAAAAATATAGCTGATCGGATTATTGATTTCGTGCGCCACACCCGCAGCAAGCTGGCCGATCGAGGCCAGTTTTTCTGATTGCAGCAGTTGTTGTTGCAGGCTTATCAGCTGCTCATTGGCCCGTGTCAGCTCATCATTGCGTCGCATCAGTTCAGCGGTGCGGTGGATGACCAATTGCTCAAGATCGACATGCACTTTTTGAAGCGCTTGCTCGGCGTGTTTTTGCGCACTGACATCTTGCAGCGTCTCGATGGCGCCCACTACATTGCCTAACCGGTTGTAGACCGGCCCGGCAGAGAACTGAATCCACTTGCCTCCATGTACCATGCGCGGAAAAAAAGTTTCGCCGATGAACGTGCAGGGCATCAGCAGCGAGCAACGGACATTGTTCGGAAAATAGCTCTGGATCGGCCCGGTCAGATCACCGTCGATGATCAGGTCGGCCAGGACGGGCTGCTTCGTATCGTAAAAAGGCTGCCACTGATTTCTCGTGCCAAGCATGGCCGACGCCGGCACCCCCGTCAGGATTTCGCACGCGCGGTTCCATTGTGTGACGACGTGCTCGGTATTGATCGCGAAGGCGGGCACCGGTGAATCCTTCAGATGGCCGATACCATTGATGAAGTCGTTCTCGGTAGTTGCATTGAAATTGACGCGATAGTCAAACACGAAGTTACGCGGTGGTGACATGGTGGTAGTTAGGGTTGGCCTTCGCTATGGTTAGCAGCGCGGTTGCAGCGCAGTTGCAATAAAAAACAGTTCAACAAGTCCGCGACCAGGACCTGCATTCAATGCCATGGAGCTGACTTTCTGCCTGATGCGATAGCCCGTTTCACTGAGCGATTCGGCAAAAAAATCATGTCCGCGCCTGTGTAATGAAGATGCAAAAGCAGCCGCATTAACAGTTTCCTCATGGAAACTTTAGTCTATCTTAGATAGACTATTTTTACGATCATCATTTGCTGTTACTTGAGGTCGAAATCATTGGATGGCTTTGAGTTTTTCCTTGCTGCTCCCACTAAAAAATCCGATAAGTTTCGGCGACACAGGCCGGTGGCCTCGTTGGGCAAACCGTACGGCTCGCGTGCCCATTGCAACACTTTGCGTTCCACGACAATCTGGTCTCCGGGAAAGGGGCGTGTACCGGCACCATGCGGGTCATGGCGGCTTGATCGCTTTGCGTTGGCAGGCCTGCGATATCAGCCAGAGTCTCAAAGAGGCGGCGATCTCTTCTCCATTTTTTAGCGATTGCGATGGAACTGTGCTGCATCCCGGAGCACTTATCTGCCACAAACTGGCTGCGGCAAGCAGGCAGTCGGTGGCAGAAATAGCCACTCGTCTTTTGAGGTTCCGCAAGCGTCAAACGCGCTTTTTATTCATTTACTGCCCCAAGCCTATGCCATTTCCGACTCTGAAATTTCATCGTCCTTCGTTCGTCAAGAACACGCCTGCACTCAATGCGCTGACAGCCAAAGGTGCGCACGCCGCCGATGTGGCGATCAACGTCACGCAACACCGCAACGCGGAAAATCCTTCCCGTCGTCCTTTCAGTCATTACCGTGCGCGGGTAGCCGCCCTGACCGGGATGGCAAGGCAGCGAACGTCGTCGCCTGCACCACGGACTGCTGAATTGGCCGATCCCCTCATCGAACCTGCGCAGCCGCAAAGTACGTCGTCGCCATTACTGGCATTACCTGCTGACGTACTGGATGTGGTGTTGAAAAGTGCACTGTCAAATGATCATCTCATTGAACAAGTGAACCAGCTTCGCAGCACAAACAAGCATCTGAAAGAGTGGGTTGATGACTACCTGCGGCAACCTGCGCAAAGTGAGTTGGCTCTGCGCATCACCGGCAACAGCATCCGCCATATCGCGCTATCCGACAAATTCAATGATGAAGAATTTCAGGCGCAAGTGAAAAACCTCATCGACAGAAACACGCACGTCGGTGCCAGCATCAGTGATATCGCTGACCCACGGCGACGTCAAATTGTGATCGATTGTCTTGCCAGCGCCACGCACCTGGTTTCCGTTGATCTCAACGCGAGTCAGATGCCAGAAAGCGTGGGTGCAGTGCTGGCTGCGACCAATGAACTGCGTACTGCCAATCCCGGCTTGACCCGGTTTCGGCTCGACATGAGTCACAACAACCTTGGCAATCAAGCAGCGCAAATATTGGCGTCAAATTCCGCCATCACAAGGTTGGATGTGAGTCGCAACCAAATCGGGGTTCAAGGGGCGCAGGCGCTGGCGGCAAATACCATTATCGAAGAGCTGAATCTGAATCAAAATCAGGTTGGCTCCGACGGCGCACAGGCACTGGCGGCAAACACCCGCATCACGCAGTTGAATTTGAATTGGAACAGCATCGGCGATTTAGCGATGCCGGCGTTGGCGGCAAACACCACCATTACACGGCTGTATTTGTGTGGCAACGACATCAGCGCGACTGGCGCTCAGGCACTGGCGACAAGCACCACCATTGAAGAGCTCGATGTCAGTATCAACAACATCCACGATGACGGTATTGCGGCACTGGCGGAAAACACCTCCATCAAACGGCTCAATATTAGTTTTACCCACATGGGTCTTTTAGGGGTGCTGGCATTCGTGAGAAGCACCTTCCAAAGAGAGCTGGATGTGCGTGGGAATCTTCTCGGTAATTTAGGCTTGTTGGCATTGTCTGCAAACGATGCCCTGACGTTGCGACCAATGCCATAGATAATTTTTTCGCCACCACTGTCGTATGGTGCAACGTGCGATGTGGCGATTTTTTTTCAAGACGATTGATTGCAGCCGGGTCTTCGCCAGGATGATCAAGATGCAGAGTTGCCAGAAGTTGGCAAGCGAGGCGACACCAACCATCGACGGTCTCTCGCGTAGGGTGCAATAAACAAAGGGCATTGCACCGAATGCATCGCTGATCGGCGTCAAGACTGCTAACTGCCGGTATTGAGGCACTGGCAGAAAACGCAGGCCTCAATCCGTTTTCAGCAGTGGGATGACAGGAATTTTCTTGCCATGCAGGGAACTGCTGGTCGTTTCAGATTACTTATGCAGCAATTGCGTTGGACACGTCCTCGGCAATTTGGCAGCGGGGAAGTGCCGATCACCTGACTTGAAAGAAACATGCGTCATGAGACTGTCAATTGGAAAATTTAATGTTGTCGGGCACCGACCGAATAGCGCCATTTACGATATAGACGGGACCCCGCGGAATTTGACCGTGCCAGAAAGAATTAAAGACACTCTGCCGATCAAATGGCGCGAAAAACACGCTGTCGAGCGGGAATTGGCAGTGTGGATAAGGCAAGTCCCGCGTGCGGAGCGCTTTTACTGTCGGCAAGTTGCTGATCACGTGGAGGCAATGCTGGTGAGTGGATCTACGGTTTTTAACTTTGATAACAGGCAATCGGTACACGCCACCAGCCTGCCACCCTTACCATCAACGCTGACCGAATTGACGATGGATGGCGGTGGACGCGCAACAGGGGCTAGGCCCTACCATGAACTTGCCAAACACAGCACTCCGCCGGATTTCTCCAGGTATCCCGCCTTGCAGAAAGTGAAGATTGAGGGTTTCTCCTACCTCACCACTGAACCGGACTTTTCCGGGTGTCCTGCGTTGACCACGATCGAAATGGAATCTTGTTTTCGCCTCGTTAGTGGACCAAATGTCACCGGATGTTCAGCATTGAAAACATTCAAGATGACCAATTGCGACTTCCTCACCACGTTGCCTGATTTTTCCAGCTGTTCTGCGCTGACCGAGGTGGATCTGAGGAATAGAGGTTTTACGTCCTACGACTCGAGGTATGGAATACTCGTAGTGCCGGATCTGTCCGGGAGTCCTGCACTGATTTCATTGGACATGCGCGGTCACCCGATCACCAGTTTGCCCGAGCATGTTATGGCCCTGCCGCAGGAGTGTGACGTTCTGCTCACCTCTGATGGTCTGACTGATGCGACCCGTCACCGACTTGCTGCGCGCATGAATGCATCGCGCTATGCCGGTCCACGGATACAGTTTTTCAACAGCTACGGTGAACCAGTAGCCATCCTTCCAGCAGCGCCAACGCAGCCACTACCGTCAGGCACGCAAATGCTTGCCTCCGGCACGCGACAGCCGACCAGAATCATCCCCCATAGCCGCCAAAATAGTGCGCACCAGATACCTCAGCAAACAAGACTAATGCTGCAAGCCTGGCGCGAACAGGCGGGCGGTGACACCGACGAAGCGATGCAGCGCTTCAATCACATGATGACCTGCTGCGGCCACACGCTGAACTGGTCTGGGCTGAACCTGAACAGCGTGCCTGACTGTTTCGGACAACTGCGCTTTATCGAACAACTCGACGTCGGTGACAACGCGTTGCCTAGCCTGCCTGCGAGCATCGGCCAGCTCGCCAATCTTACCCATCTGGACGCGCACAACAATGCCTTATCGTCCCTGCCTGAAAGCCTCATCCAACTTCAACGCCTGCAACGTCTGAACCTCGAAGGCAACCTTCTCACAGAATTGCCGCATGATCTGCATCGGCTGACCGCGTTACGCGAACTGCGGCTGTGTGACAACCAGATCGCCAGTGCCGATCAACGCTTTGCCGGGATGATTGCCTTGCTGGAACTGAATCTGGAACGCAATCCGATACGCCTGATCCCAGCCGATCTGGACCGGCTGGAACCGACCACACTGATCCACGCGCAGAACGCCAGCATGACGGCAGAGGACAGGGCAATCATGACAGGCAATCGCCCATCGCCTTGCCTCTACGTATCCAGCGAACTGGAGCCACTGCTTCACAGCCACATCACAGGCCGAACGACTGATCCCATCGCCCTCCGGGAACCTCAGCGCCGTATTCAGTTGCTGCTGGAAAGCGCAACCTACCTGCATTCCCGCATGGAGTCCGACGTCCAGCGCATTGATCTCGGCAACCGCCAGCTGACCCGCAAAGACTGTCTGCTGATGGCGCTCGAAACAGCACTCGAACATCACCATGACCTCATTCCCGTGATCAGCCATCGTCTGATCCATGACTTGCCCGACGATACCGATCGTTTCGCACTCTTCGGCAGCCATTTACCGCGCGAACGCATTAGCGAATGGGCAAACAAGAGAAATCTGCCTGTGCAAACAATCGTCGACGAGGTAGCGGTGAATGTGGGCTACCAGATGCGTACCGAGGATAGCCAGAATGTGCATGCGCCGGTGGTCCTGATCGCTGGCGCACGTGTGCTTGCGCGCCTGCGCCAGCAAGTGCCGACGCCGTTATCACACGCCCAAACCCGCGCCGATATCGCCGCACATTTGCAAGCAACCGGTGCGCCTGCCGACGCCTTGCTGGGACTTGATCAGGTCATGAACCGCACTCATCAGCTGGCTGATTTTGCGACGAGCGCAGCGACCGCCATGGCCTTGCTCTGGACTTACATCCAACAGACCGAGGCACAGCCGTTGCGGGACAACTTGCTCAATGCCATGCAAGACCGGCTCAGTGAAATCACCCCGAATATTTGCGCCGTCGGCGCGATCCAGCGCGTCATCGATATCCCGAACGCAGTCGACTTTTCGCTGACAGGCGCGATTTCGATGGCCGAGCTCGGGGAGGAAATGCGCCAACTCGCGGCCGCAGTGAACGAGGAATTTGACCTTCTGTATGGCACCGTGCCGGAACCGGAAAAGACCACACAGGAACTTGATTTGTCGCCGAAGAAGCTGATGTCCAACATGGCAAAAGCTCCCACAGATTTCACCTCTACGAAGAACTTGTTAGTCAAGGCTATCGAGTCGGGTGCGGGACTCTACGAATTTGTTTCGTGGCGCGCGCAGCACCGTCCAGAAAAAAGTTTATCGACCTCCATCATCAAGAGCTTGCTCGACAGACTGGAGTACAGCGCAGGAAAAATACACCTCGATCATCGCTATGAGATCGACCGCATCGAACAGTTTGACCAGCCCGATGCACCGGAAGACCGCGATCACCTCCGTGTGCAACTGACTGCGCGCGACAGGCAAACCGATGTGCAGCATCGGATTCCTTTGACCCAAGTCGGCCTGCAATTTACCGACAAAGTATTGCGTAGCGCTGCAATCAAACGTGCCGATGCGCTTCTTGACCAGCATCTGGCGCAGTGCGCTGATCCTGCGCGCAGCGGCCAATTGCCGATCATGGTGACGACCAGCGGCAGCGACCGCAATCTGTTGTTGCGGGCGTATCGGGCTATCCGGCAAGGTATCCGTGACGACGTAGTGCGCGATGTCGCGGATCTTGACGCGACGCTGGCACGTTTGAAAGAGACCAGCCAGCAACTGCGCGGCAGAAACCGAGGCTTTACCGACGAACAAATCGCCGAACTGAAAATCCTGTTGGTGCAAGAGTTCGCTCCCCGCGAGTTCGCCCGACAAGAACAGATCGACGTGGCAGCCAGCGCCATCAAACGCGAACTGTTCAAACAGAAAGCGCATCTTGAACTGGTCATGCTGCGGGGGCTGGATGCCGGTTTGGTGGCAAGGGAAACTGAGCGGATTTTTCCGGTGGGGATGGTGCTTTGAGGGTGCTGCGTTAGGTATACCTGATTGAAGTAAGGCTCTCTGGCGGCGATGAGCGTGCGTAGAGACAAATATTAACTGACTATGAAATGAACATTGACATGACTATCCCTCCTACCTCGAACGTCTCCCCAACTCCATCTCGCCAGTCTGTGCGTTACCCGCCAGATGATTCTTCCAACTCACCTGGATCGAGTGGCGAGGGCTCAGCTTCCCTGCCAGGGGGATCAAGTCACAGCGGTTCCAGAAGTGGGCAAGCGAGGCGACATAGCATCACTAGTCGAGGCAGAATCATTTCAATAACGCTGACGGAGTTGCTCAGGGGGCTGAAGAAATTTACTGACGATCTTGCGGCGAAAATGGTGCGGAAGAATGCCTACGTCAACGTAGATGAAGTCGAACACAATGCGACAAATATCCGGTGTCCTGCCGAAAACATCGTAACGACAACACCATGGCTAGGTAATGGGGAACCGATCAATTGCAATCTGCATGCCAACGAAATCACGTTCAAAACAGACTCACCGCAGGAAAAGAGCAAGAAATATATCGCGGCACAATCCCCAATCCCAAAGAAAGATGACGAACACGGATTTTTTGCTTGCGAAAAGTTTCTGGCAAAAGCCATCGAGGACAAGTCGGGGCTATTCCAGTTTGTATCGCCATCAAGAAAGGGGGAAAGTAACTACATCAGCAAGCGATCGATTGTCGGGCAGCTCAAGGCAAAATGGGATGAGTCAGGTGGAAATCTGGTTATCGGCGGCCGGTACAAAGTGACAAATTTTGACCCGATGGAAACCGTCCTTACGGATGGTACTTTGGGCACTCACGACTCGCACTTCATCTTTGAAGTAGAAGACACACGACTCGGATCTGATGCCAAAGAATTCCCCATTTCAATTGTCCTGACGCAGGCACAAGTGAACTTCGACAATAAATTGTTATCTGCAAAAGGAATTCGCGAGGCAAGCAAGTTGATGGACGAGCATAAGCTAAGGGCAGGCACACCTGAGACGGGGCCTGATGCAATGGTCATCAGCCACGCCGGTATCGGGCGCAATGCAACATTGATTGTTTATCGCGAAATTCTTGGCCGCATCAAGAACGGCTTAATTCCCAACACTACTCAACTCGAAAAAGAAGTAATCGCTTTGATCGAACAAGGACGCGCCGTACGTGGGCCACAATTTGTGCACTCGGAAGAACAGGTCTGTGAGTTATTCAAGGCACTGCAGGAGAAATTGCCGAATGAAAGAAGTTCAGAAGAGCTTCCGATTGATCAACAGCCGGAAATCCAAGGCAATAACGCCGACAAAGCGCCTGACTTGCCGAAGCCAAAGAAGAAAGACGCTGTTCGTTCAATTGACGCTCATGGTGTAGATGATATCCCGACACAGTCACAGCCAGAAGTCAACACACACCCTGCAGCAGAAGTTGGAGAGAAGGAAATCAACTCCTCGACGGAGATTCAGCAACAGCCGCCCGACGGGCTTGATGTGCATATTGACTCTGCCAAAGACGCTCAGATAAAGAGTGATCGTTTGATGGCAGAGAAAATGCAAGATAGGAATGTTCTGGGTGATGAGCCGATTAAGCGCACACCCGCGGGTAAAGCATTTGAGGCCAGTCGCTTTGTACGGCGGAGGAACGTCGGCGGCAACAACTGCCTATTTCATGCTATCGCGGGAACACAAAACCATGTTAAGGGTAGCTTATCCGACGACGAGATGAAGGTTCTCAGGAACAGGGTCGCAAACGTTTTAGAAAAAAAACCAGACAACTCAAACAAACCAAACATCCATTATCACGACTACTGCCTGACTGTTCTTTCTGGCCGGGAGCCACCTAAAGATATGCAAGGAAATCCAATTTTTTTTAACAATACAGACGGTACGATTACTCGTCATGTGTCAAATGCAATGATGGCTGAGGTACAGCGCCAGTTAGGCCATATAGCTGGTGACAAGGAAATTGCACAATGGCTTGAACTGGAAGGAAATGAGGACAAGACAGTCGTTGTCGTTGACGAGCAAGCAGGCAGTGAGTCGATCGTCACCTTCCATAACGGCAAACGCAAAACATGGGAATTGAAAAAACACCCCACATTGCGTGAGGAAGACGTAGTACAAATTATCCGCGCAAGTATTGCAACGGCGGTGGCTGAAGAACAGGGAGGAGTGCCGCCCTCTGATCGCACCCAGCTTGCCATTTTCAGGACGCAAGGACATTTTGAGGCGATCACCGGAGTCAATAACAATAGAGTTGCAGCCAGGTCGAAACAAAAACATCTTGCCGATATAGAACGGCAAATTGAAATGGCTAACACAGTTGATATCAGCAACCTGTAATCAACCCGCCCATAGACTCTGGTGGGATGGCTAATGGGCGATGCCGCCACGTCTCCGGCAGAGCCTTGCAGCCTGTACCAGCACTCGCCATCGCCCTAATCCGGCTCAATCACCACCTGCACCGCGTCACTACAAAACCGCGAAATGCCATATGTAATGGCAACACCATGCCCATCGACATAAACAGTCGCGTAGGGCGCAATAACCAAAGGGCATTGCATCGAGTGCACCACCGATCGGCGCCAATACTGCGAACGCATCCGGTGCAATGCCCTGCGGTTATTGCACCCTACGAAGTGGCTTTCGTATGTCGAGCACAGCTTGCTATACCCACGCGCGCTGACTGAAGCCTAGTCGCCAATCGTGATGATCTGATTCAGCAGGTTGCCAGCTAACGACATGATTTCAAGGGGTACTTTTTTCCAGGGATGCGGCTTCGCTGCGCGATATTGCCAATCAAAACTTTTCGGCTGATGCGCGAGGATGTAACTTGCCTTTCCTTTTTCGCCTATGGAATTCACTGCAAACGGATTGGACTCGTTCGATGGCGATGCGGTCACCGGCGATCCAATCACGATCCGGGTCCGGGCATTGAATGCTTTGGGTGACAACATCAAGAAAGGGGGCATGTCTTTCATTTCACGTTCGACCTGCGGATTGAAGTCAATCCAGATAATGTCTTGCCGGTCCGGCCCCCAGATTTTGCTGACCATCAGAAGTCTTCCGCGCCAATTCGTGCCGACGGCATTGCCTCACCGCCGTGTTTATCCGGGTCGAATGCAGCTAACCTTTGTGCCAGTGTGCGTGGTGGCGTTCCTTTGCGATGAATCACTACGCCAAGATTATCCGTCGTCACTTCGACCGATTGCCCCGCTACAAAATTGACTTTGCGGGCAAGTGCAGCGGGTATCCGGATGGCGGGGCTGTTGCCCCATTTCTGTACGGTTACCGTAGCTGTTTTACTCATCGTTGCTCCCTGGTTGTTGACTGCTCCAGTGTCAACATTACGGAGGATGTGTCAACGTGACTAACCGTTTTGTCACGGCGAGCAACAGCATTGTTGAATCCATCGATAGACGGTGCCACTGATGTGGCTTTCTGCATTGCTCCCGAATGAGTATCTGTGGCACCGTCTCGCACGGCATTACGCGTGCGCAGGCGGCTATCGGCGGCCCTCACCATTCCACAAATTCCCGAAAAGCCGACGGAGGTTATTGTCCTCATTCGGATTTGGCGCAGGGGGCTGCATCTGAACGATACCTGCGTCATCCTGCAGTACGCCAAGCCTCTGGGCGTGGTCGTTGGTGCGCGCGTTCAATTCTGCGATCTGGATCTGGATTTTCTGACCCTGCGCCAACTGGCCTTGGCCGGACTCGTCGCGCGGCATCAGCGTTGCTGCCAGGGGGCCGTCAGATGAGGTGTCGATATCGGTCTCTGGCTTCAGCTTGCTCACGCTTTTTTTCAGCATGCGCAGATCCGCATCCGCACGCTGTTTGTCTTGTACCAGTCCGGCGACCTGATCACCCAGCTCGGCGACCGCCGCTTTTTCGGGCGTATCGTCGAGCGACACCTGCAGCGTATTGACGTCTTCTTTCAGGCTTGCCAGTGCGCGGTGCAGCACTTGCAGTTGCGGCGTCAGCGTCTGGAGTTCGGCATGCGCGCTGGCGGTGCTGTTGTGCGTCAGGGTCAGGTTCGTTTGCAGGGAAGCCAACTGAGCGTTGAGCCCGTCGACCGCACGATGCAAGACGCCAATCATCGGATCGGCGGGTTTGTTGGTTAACGTTTGCAGCTCGGTGCGCAGGTTACTGTTCTCGCTTTCCATCGCGGCGAAGCGCTGATTGGTCTGCGCTAGCAAGGCCATTAGTTCTTGATTCTGATTTTGCAGCATTTGCACAGTACGCCTGTCCTCTTCCTGCTGCGCCGTCAGTGCTTGTTGCTGGCTATTCAATGCAGCAAACTGCTGCACGATCTGCGCCATCTGTGCCGTCAGCAGGTGCACACCGGCTTGCCTCGCCGCATCCGGAGTCGGCGTGCTTGTCCCCGGCAACTGCCCGCTTTGCGGTGTGGCTCCCGTACCTGCCGCTACCGTTACTGCTCCTGGCCCGGCAGACCGCATCAGCCTATCGATGATCTGCTGGTGTTTTTTACCAAGCTCCTGCGCTATTTCCCGGGCCCGCGCCGGCGAACGATCTCTGATCGATCCCGCGACTTTGGTCAGTGCCACGGTGAGCAGGCGGGTAACCGCGAGATCAGGATCGTTGTCGGCGAAGGTTTTTTCCGGTTGCATGAACGCGGCGAAGATCTTGTTTGTATAGGTTAGAAAAGCAGCGGTGGGGATGTCGCTGGCGCCGACAGCGTTGCCGGATTGCTGTCCCGAAGCGCCACCGGGCGAGTTCTTTTTCTCGCAATGGTGAATTGCCAGTCGGTACGACAGCGCATGCGCCATGCGGTGCATGGTGGCTTCCCGCTGCAGCAGCGTACCGTCATTGCCGACCGTCTCCGCCGCATCCACCCCTTTCAACAGACCGCTCGCCATGCGTCGACTATCGATGGCGCTGATAGCGGCTTTCGCCCCTTCTGCCACCTGGTTGCCGCCAAGCGGCACCAACCCAAACAGACCGGCCATTGTCTTCAAACCAGCCGCACCCGTGGACACCATGCCGTGGTTGGTCCCGTCGATGCCGGAAACATCCTGTGCAGTATTGTTACTCAATGCGATCAACGCCTTGAACAGGAGGTTGTAGAGCTTTTGCCCACCTTCGGCGGTAGTCGGATAAACCGTTTTCAGCGCCCCAACCTCGGCTGCCCACTGCTGTTTTTTACTGTCATCGGCAAACTTGATTTGTATGAATTGGATTAACTTGTCCATTTCTTCGGGCGATGGTGTCGCACCCTGCATGACCAGCGACTGGCTGGTCATGGCGTCGATGATGTCTTGCTCCATCGTTGCCAGTGCGGTCAGTGTGGCGTGTTGTTCTGGGGTGAAGGTGTGGTGGAGTGGGGAGGTGTGGGCGGCTAGTAGTTCAGCGATGCGGTGGTGTTCGTCGGGGGTGTAGGATGGTTGGTGGTAAGGCGGTTTGGTGGCGGGCGCGGTGGCACTTTGGCCGATAAGATCCGGGTGGTCTGATTGCCATTGGCGGGCTTGCTCTGCGCAGTTGTGATTCATCTCACCAATGATGTCCGCGGGAATGTTTAGTTGCGGATTATTATCAAGAAGAAGCGATCTTAGTCCTTCCGGCAAGAGCGGCAGGCTGGTCAGTTTGTTACTGTGTGCTTTGAGCCATTTCAGTTTTAGTGGTAAGTCCGGCAGGATAGACAGATAGTTGCTGCTTACAGAGAGTAGTGTCAGTTCTGATGGCAATAAGGTTTGTAGGCTGATCAACTGGTTATTGCATACACCGAGCTCTGTCAGTCCGACCGGCAGTTTCGGCAGGCTCCTCAGTTGGTTGAAGTCTGCTCGGAGCCTTGTCAGTCCTTTCGGCAATTCCGGCAGGAGTGTCAGCTTATTTTTTTCTACATTGAGTGTTGTGAGACCTCCTGGTAATTCCGGCAGGTTTGTCAACTTGTTTCTTTCTACATTGAGTGTTGTGAGACCTTCCGGTAATTCCGGCAGGCTTATCAGCGCGTTTTCGGCTGCAAAGAGCGCTGTCAGGCCCAGCGGCAAGCGAGGCAGTGTCGACAACTTGTTGAGAACGACATCAAGCTCTGTTAGCCCTGGCGGCAAGGGCGGTAGGCTGGCTAGCTGATTTTTTCGTGCATTGAGCGTTGTCAATTCTTGCGGCAAGGGCGGCAGACTGGTCAGGTGGTTATGGCTTACGTCGAGCTCTGTCAATCTTGGCGGCAAGAGCGGCAGGGATGTTAGTCCTAAAAGGGGCAGTGATAATTCGTGTGAATCCGTCTCAATGACATGTCGAATCCTCCTTACCGCTTTCCGTCGCGCATCGACCTCTTCGCCCTCCGGTGCATCGTTCTCCCACTCCACAAGCTGCCGTTCATAATCACGCGCACGCACTGCTTCTTGCGCATCGGCATCAACCTCGATATGGCTCCGTGCTTGCGCCCCGGGTGATGCCGCACTGCCGGTTATCCGGTTGCGTACCGCATCGTGCCTACGCGCGGCTTGCACGTTGGAGAACTGCGGGTTGTTGCTGGCAGCAGGCGGTGACGCCGCTGCATGCGCCCTGGATGTCACAGCGGCAGGCCCTGTAACTGCTAGCGCCGGAGGGTCGACAGGTCTCCTGGTGTCGCGCTGATTTGGTGCCAAAGGCTTGATAGTGCGGGAGGTGGCGTTCTGTTTGTTGTCCATAGAAATGAAGGTTGTCTGGTGTTGGTTGGCGCACACGGCAAGCACCGGTGCAGGTGAAAGCAGCGGTAAGTGGCAAGTTCACGCTGATAGTTCCCTGTTGCTTCCCGCACCACCTCAGATTTATGTAGCTCTCCGTAATTCCGTATTTGCCAACTTTTCGCAATTGTTCATATCAACCATTGGCGATGGCAACAGAAAACGGCATTGATTGGGCTGACGAATTTGGCTGCGAGAGACAGCGCACTGCTGGCAATTTCCACCCAGGCCAGGTGGCCGAAACGCGGATCGTGTGCCGACAATCCGACCTCACCAATGGCAGCGACACAAATCCCTGCATTCCCCTAATCCGGCTCAATCACCACCTGCACCGCCGCACTACAAAACTGCAACCACAGTATTCGATCGCAACCCCATCGCCATCGACATAAACAGTATCCACACACAGGATAGGCAGGCTGACCGGTTGTCCGAGTTGCTGGGCCAGCTGCTTATCCGGCAAGCGCGCGGTGACCCGGCTCATGCGGCGCTGGAATTGCACCACGCCGAATTGCGCCAGCGCCAGATGCGTCACGCCACTGTGCGCATACAGTCGCGTAGCATACAAGGGTGCAATAACCAAAGGGCATTGCACCGAGTGCACCACCGATCGGCGCCAATACTGCGAACGCATCCGGTGCAATGCCCTGCGGTTATTGCACCCTACGATTTTGGTAGAACCGGCTGCGCCATGACCAACCATCCACGGCC
>NZ_JASJWR010000046.1:0-23795 GCF_035019065.1 Actimicrobium sp. CCI2.3
GCGATTCTATGCGGTCCCTGCTCAAATGATTCGCTCTTCAACCTGAAAAAGGCTTGCTTTTGAACAGAGTATCTACGTACCGTTGTCATAATCCGTCTTTTGAAACCGATTATCATTGCATCTTTTCATGCCTTAACAAGATAAAACCACTGACCTTTTGATCTATTTTTCTTTTTAAATCCACCGATCGCAATGTATCGTTTATATAGAGTAAAATCGGGTATTCAGAATATGATATTTCTACAGGTTCATTATCGTATGGGTCTACGTTCCGTTTCAAAATAAAATGTTCGTTAATGGATTTTCCACTTCGGAAATAATCCCCTTCGTGGTAGGAGCTATCATGAGCCTCAAACTTAATATTAAACGCAGACTCCAGAGAATTCTTTGCCTCGTCGATATCATTAGATAAAAATCCATACAATTCATAGATTGCCATATTTTCATTTCCTTTAATTAGGTAAGATAATACTTGGCGCTCTCTGAATGGCGGTAGTCGGAATGTCGTAAATCATACAATTGACATCACTTTCTATCTGCTGACTGAGTGAGTTTGATAAGTCCTTCAATCCTAACAATCGCTAGTCTCATACTGAACGTACGCACTGTCCTAACAGTTTATGGGGATGATTTTGTGGCACTAATTCCGTTTGCCGTTAAAGCAGTTGCTAATTCATCGGAATAATCAAAATATCCTCTTGCGTTAATATTTTTTTCGATAAGGATATTACTCCAAAATCTGACTAAACTTTTACTGAAATCCGGAATGGAAAGCTTTGTTTCGGCCGAGCATTCTAAAGTGTAGGCATCACAAATTTCACCCTTAGGTATTCCAAATAAAATAAACGTCATTCCCGAACTATCGTCTTTTGCAACAAACGCTGGAACTTCTTCAAAACGTCCAGTCTCTTCGAGCTCAAAAGTAAATCGGCCGATTATTGCGCTCAGTTTTCGTGCCATCTCCTCTAACGGTAGAGTACTTGATACTTCCACTACAGCTAGTATACTTTTCGTTGAAACTGTCATTTCTTCCCACTTTGCAAAAAATAATATTGTGAGCCCGATTTTTTATCTATTTCAGCCGTACTGTAGACCCTAAACGAAGGAACTTCTGCTTTCATTCCACTGAGAATTGGATTGCTTTGCATGGCATTCCCAAATTCTTTGAAAGTACCTTTTAATGATTCATCCAACTTAGTTATATCCTTAAAGAAAGTCCTTTTGTAAAACTTAGCTGCCAATACATCACTAACGACGAAGAAATCCGCGTCGTAGCCTTGCAGACCGGTGTACGGCATACCGTTTTTCGTTGCGACGGTCCCATCAAATGCAACTCGTTCGCCATTAATTCCCAATTTTTTATGATTCTTCAAACCACTAACAAGGCTTCCTCTAAACCCAATACGCGCATTAGGGTCAAGTTTTAATATTCTTTCAATCGCTAACTGTGCTGCATCAGCGATTGTTTGTACTATCTGTGCACGAGAAGTATCTCCTCGTACTACGAGGCTATCCTTGAATGACAGAGATGTCTTATCAACTCTACTCGTTGAAAGCGGTGCAATGCCCTCCGGTTATTGCACCCTACGCGCTAGTCGACTTCATCCTCGTCACGCTCGGCCTTGTATCGTGTCGAATCGTCTTCCGCGATCCGTAACCATTCTATAAAATTTGCTACGGAGTATCTGTCTAACCATTCAACTTTTTTGGGATTTGAATAATCATGAAAGTATATTTTTGGATCGCCATTTTTATCATCACCATCAAAGCATGCAAGAATAACGTAGCCATCATTATAAGAGCCACTTTGGTCGTCAATAATAGCAAATGGAACTAGCGGTTTATCTGGGTATTTTTGAAGCATCGCTCCATAGTAATTCAATGATCGTGGCTTATCGAAACACAGGAATTTCCAAGGTTCTAAGTCCGGAATCTCACATCCTTGCACTAGCTGAAAATAGCTTTTTGGAAAATTAAAATTTAGAGGAAGAATGGATGGATCGTAAAAAAATATTTTATCCATTTATGGCTTTCCTTTTATATTTGGCAACTGGAGAGAGCCGTAGGGATTTATTACCCCAAAATTTTTTGATTGGCTGTTGATACGTGCGACAATAGCTTCGCCCCAACTACTGTACTTATTCCATCCACGAGCGTTTTGCATTTCCGGCGTTAGTTTTTCATTAAATTCTCGGACTTTAGCTTGAACGTCAATACCTGCTTCCCTAGCAGCGGCAATTCGAGTGTTATCCATACTGGTTAATTTACCATCAGGCATACGCACCACATCCACGGGATCACCTTTCCACCCATTTAATTTCATACTTGCTACAAGGTCATCGTATGAATACACCTGCCCTGTTATACGATCTTTCTTATTAAATGAAACAGAGTTTTGTGAAAATCGAATTTCATTTGCCGGGAATATTTTAAAACTTGCACTTGCACTTGCACTTGCACTTGCTCCTGATTCCTTTAAAACCTGGCTTAAAAACCCCTGCACCCTCTCAGTCCGCAACGCCTGCGTACTCCCCGCCAACCCAACCCCGGCCCCCATTGCATTGACCAACCCGCCAGCCAGCGTATCCCCAGCTTTTTGCAAATCTGCTTCACATTGCGCGCTAGCAGTTAAGAACGCGGCAGTAACGATATCCTTGATGGCAATGAGCCCGGCCGTGCCGGAAATCGCGTAACCGGCTGCGACAAGCCCGACATCGACAATTTCACCGGCAATGGGAATGGCTTGCGTACCAGCCCAGATCGTAAATATCCCAGCCGTCGTCGCCAGCGAAGCCGGACTCACCAGTTCCCGCAACTGGTCACCAATCACACCCGGAATCTGTCCACCCGCACGCAGCAACACGTATTGAACCCGTCGCTGCATGTCCCAGTCGGAGATATCCCCGGCCGGTTTCGCCTGCAACCCCAGCGGATCAATATTGGCGACCGGGTTATTCGCCGCAAACGCATACAGATTCAAGCCACCAGCTATGCCACTCGGGTCGGTACTGAGATAACGGCCGCTGTGCGGGTCCAGATAGCGGTGATGGTTGTAGTGCAGGTTCGTCTCGGCATCGTAGTACTGGTTCGAGCCACGCAGGTTGAGCGTCATCAGGACGTTGGCGTCCGGTATGAGCTCGCCGAAGCCGGCTACGCTGGAGCGCCAGACCACCTGTTTGCGTTCGTTGACCAGTGCTCGGGGTGCGCCGGTATGGTCGGCGATGAGGGCGAAGACGTCGGTGCGGCCGGCCTGGCCGATGGCGCGGGTGGTGGCGGTCGGGATGCTGGCGAGCGTTTGACCGGCGAGCGCCGCAAGGCCACTGTCCCGGGCTTGTAGCAGGGCGATGGGTCGGCTGCCAGCCTGATCGACTAGCCAGACATATTGGCGGGTGATGCCGATGGGGTTTCTTTTGCCCTCGTCTTTTGCGTTGGCCTGCGCTTCCGCGACCAGTTCGCTGCCGTCGTAAAAGTAGTAAGTGACTTTTTTCTGGTTGCCGCTGTAGCTGACTTTTTTGATGCGCTCGCCGAAGGCGTTGTAGGTGTAGTCGGCGAGCGGCTGGTCGCGCTGGCTGACGCGGATCAGGCGTTGCTGGCTGTCCCACGTGTAGGCGGTGTCGCCGCTGCGGGTGATGCTGCCGGCGGCGTTGTAGTCGACGCGGATGCGCTGGCCGTTTGCCTCGATGGCGGTAAGCCGGTTACTGGCCGGGTCGACCGTGTAGCCGGTGGACACGTTGTCGCGCCGGTCGGTGAGCAGGTTGCCGGTCGGGTCGTAGCGGAAGCTGCGATCGCTGCTGCCCTGCGCGATGGCCGTCATGCGACCCGCTGCGTCGTAATCGTAGCGGGTGCGCTGGAGTCCGGCAGTGGTCGTGGCATCGCGTTGCGTGAGTTGCCCGCCTGGGTTGTGCTGGTGGTTTTCTTCCCAGTAGCCGGTACTGCCGATGCGTGTGATATGACCTGTCTGGTCGAGCTGTCGCTGGTAGCCAACGCCGTTTGCCAGCTGATAATGCTGGTTCGCATAACCATCACCCGTATCGTTGAGACCGTCGAGCAGGACGGTGTGACCGAACAGGTCTTCGCGCGTGATCGCTGCCAGCAAACCGGCTTTTGGATGAACGGCTCCGTGATAGCGGTAATGCAGGATCTGGCCATCGGGCAGGATTTTTTTGCTCAGCTGACCGCGAGCGTCGTAGACGTAGCCGGTCGTGATGCGCTGGCCGTCGATCAGGCGGACGTGGCTGATCAGGCGCGCGGCCTGGTCGTAGCTGAACTGTTCTTCGCCCGCCGGATAGGTGATGCGTACTGGTCGCCCCTGCTTGCCGTAGATGACGCGGGTGTCGCCTTCTGCGGTGAACTGACCGATCAGACGACCGGCGACGTCATGGCGATAACGAATGACCGCCCCCTGCCCAATCGACTTGCTGATCAGCCGGTCGGCAGCATCGTAGGCCAGAACGGTGACACCGCCATCGGGACTGTCGACCCGGACCAGCCGGCCAAAGTCATCGTGCAACTGGCCGGTCTGGTGCTGGCGGGCATCGGTGATGCGGGCCAGGCGGTTGTCCTGTTCGTACTGAAAACGCGTGACAGTGTTGTCCACGGCGAAGACGAGGTCGTGCACGGTATCGGTTTGCAACGTGCCGGTTTTGCGATCGGCATCGACATCAAGCAGCGACAAGTTGGTCTTTTGGGCGAGGCTGCCATCGGGATTAAGCAGGCTGCGCGCCAGCAGTGTGCCTTCAGTATCGCGTTGCAGCTGGATGCGGTTGCCTTGCGGGTCGGACAGGTCGGTGACGCGGCCATCGGCACCGTAGCGCATCGCCAGCCGCTGGCCGGTCGTGCGCACTGCACCGGACAACTGACCGAGTGCGTTGTAACTGAACAATTCACTGATGCCAGCGCGAGTGACGCGGGTGAAATGGCCGGCCAAGTCGTAGTCATACTCCAACGCAATGCCCGTGGCAGTGGCGATTTTTTGCGGTCTGCCGGAAGTGTCGCGCGCGGTGACGCGTGTGACCTGATTGCCTGGCGCAATAATCTCGATCAGAAAATTGCCCCGCTCATCGTAATGAAACTGCGTGATGTCGGAATCGAGCGGGCTGCCCGCAGGACCATTGGCCAGCGGGCCGTCGATCTCGGCCAGCAGACTTCGTCCATTGATACGGATGTAGCGGTAGCGGGTCGTGCGCGTGATCGGTGTCGGCGTGCCGTTGTCCCCGGTGGCCGGTGACCAGCCGCTTTCGGTCAATGTCAACGGTTGCCCGGCCGCGTTATAGGTGATCCGGGTCTGGCTCTCTTTGCCAGCAACGACACCGGGACGGGCAATGAGCGTCGGACCAGCGCCAGCGCCAGCAGCGTATTCGTAGCGCACCTGCCATTGAGCCGGGGCGGCTTTGCCCTCCTGATAGTGTTGCTTGCTGATCGTCAGCGGACGGCCGAGGTCATCGCGTTCGGTGAGGGTGGTGTCGACCGGATTGCCGGATGCATCGAGCCGCGTGAGCGTAACTTCGCGCCCGCGCGTGTCGTAGCCGTAGCGCAGATCGCTGGCATTGCACAGCGCGCAGCCGGGGCCACGGGCTTCGAGCAGCCGGTTCTCGCGGGCGATGTCGGCATGGCGATACGTGGTGACTTGGCCAAGGCTATTGGTCAGCAGCGTGACGCCACCGGGCTGATAGGACAAGGTGACCTTGTCGACGTCACCGGCATGGGTCGACAGGATTGCCTTGCCGTCGGCCTGATAGCCGAAGGTCGCGATGCGCTCAAACGCGGTCGTGCCAGCACTGACGCTAATGCCGGTGAGCAGCGTCGGATGCTGCGGGTCTTCGTAGTGGTACTGGCGCTCGGTCTGGTTTGGCAGACGCACCCGAACCAGATTGGCCAGCAGCACCGACGGTGCGCTATGCGCGCCGGCCGACAAGGTGCTGCCATAGTGGTAATCGAATCGTCCCGCCGGACTGTCAATCGACTGCACGCCGTTGAAGCGCACACCGCTACGTGCGGTCTTGCGGTCAGGATAATTCAGGTGCAATTGCCGGCCCTGGGGATCGGTGACTTGCATCAGCAGACCGGCGTTGTCGTAGATCAGGCTGACGAACTCGCCAGTCGGTGCCGTGATCTGGTCGAGCTTGCGCTGATGGTTGAAGCGCCACACCTGTCCATCGCTGCGTTGCCAGGCGTATTCATCACCGCGTGCGGTGTGCAGTATGGCGATGGTGCCGTTGGCCGGATCTGCGGTGCTGCAGTGCGAGCGGTTCAGCGGGTCACGGTTGAAGATGATCCGGTGGCCGTCGGCTTCGATTAGCTGGAGCGTCGTGCCGATGGCAACGAGTTCGACTTCATACGACAGGCGCCAGCCGCGCCCGACCAGTCCGTTGGGTACGCCGGGATCGCCAAACACGCTGTTGTAATGCCGGACGATTTCGAGGCCGAGCACACCGGGCAAGGCGGCCAGGTCGGTGTCGCGCTGGTACTTGTTGCCGGTGATCAGATTGATCGGATTGCCGGCGCAGGCGTTGCCGGGATTGCCGGCTGTCGGGGCGGTGCATTGCGCTTTGCTTTGAGGCAGGGAGCTCTGGGCATGTGCTGGAAGTGCGGTCATCACCGAAATGACCAGCAGGAAGCACAGCCGGCGAAGGAAATCGAAAGTCGATGTCATGTTAGTAGTCGTTAGGGATTGAGGGTGACTTCAACCCGGCGGTTTGGTGCCAGACAGGTTTGCTGCGCAGTCCCGCTGGTCCCTGCGCATTGCGCCAGTTGGACTTTCAGGTTGGTAGCGCCGTGTCCGGTCGCACGGACAGGCATTCCGGACAAACCATGGCCGAGCAGGTAATCCCGTATGGTTGCGGCGCGAGCAGTTGACAGCGCGAGGTTGATCTTCTGGCTGCCGATCTGGTCGGTGTAGCCATCGACATTGACCGAGGCAAAGCCGCCCGCGTTGGCTGCAGCAATCAATAGATCGAGTTGTGTCTTGCCGGCTTCCGTTAGTGTTGCTTGTCCGAAGGAAAAGGTGATGTCGCCGGGAACAACGACGGTAAGTGGCACCGGGTCCGGGCACGCCGGACAGACATCGCCAGTGCACAAGCCGCCTGGCTCGGTTGGTCTGGGCGTGTCTGGCGCTGGCAGGTTGCAGGGCGGATTGGCGCAATCCGCCGGGTGTCCGTTGCCAGATGCCGGATTGTCGGGATTGCTGCCCTGCCCGGTGTCACCGGAATTGCCTCCGGAGTTGCCACCGTCACCCGCCCCGGGTACGGAGATATTGTTGTCCTCGATGGCATCCGATTGCATCTGCACCGTCGCCTCGGTCGTGATCGGAATCCGGCCATCGCGCAGCATCGCCGTGCGACGCATATTCGTGCCGTCGTCCTGCCATGTCAGGTAGCCGGTGTAGAGTGCTCCGACCAGTGGCACTTGCGGCCGGTAACCGGTGGTGATGCGCAGCTTGAGCAGATTGGCATCCTGAATACTCTGGCCGGAGCGCGCTCCGACTGCGGACGAACGGGCTTGCTGGCCACTGTTTGGAATGACGCGCTTGCCGTTACCGACGTGCTGTTGTAACGCAGGCACGTTGAAATCGTCAAAGCTCTCGGTGGTGGGATTGCGCAGTTCGATCTGGCCATGCGCCCGGATATCGGTCAGCGCCCGGTCAGCCGATGCCGCCACCGCTACCTCGCTGGTTCCGCCACCGTAGAGCGGTGCAAGTGCCTTGGCATACGCTTTTTCGATGGTATTCAGACTGGCGTGATCCATGCTGCCGGCGCGGGCCGCCATGAAATTGGCGTGGTTGTAGTGGTTTTTGGCGAAATACAGCATGCCGTACTGGAGCAATGCCAGACCGATCAGCGACAGGATGGGACCGATTACTGCAAATTCGATCAGTGTTGAACCGCGACAGGAAGTCGATATCATCATGGATTGAAGTAGGCGTTGCATCACCAGACACAGGATGTGTTGATGGGTGATGGAAGTAACACTCAGTTGTTGACACTCAGTTGTTGAATGCTACCGGGGTCGCTGTGAATACGACATCCTGATCCCAGAATTCACCGGGCGATGTGGCAAGACGAACAACACTACGATCGTGATGCCAAATTTGGTAGCTCTGCGGCGGTCAAGCGTTTTACGAATTGAAGAACAATGACGGGATTGCCGACCACAAAACCTGTCCACGTCATGACCGGGCAGCCATCATCCCGCTGCCTTCCCTCTTTTTCTGCGGGGTTCCTTCGGGGTTACTTCGGGGTTCCTTGTTACAATCGCGCTCGGCGGCATGCCGGTGTGGTGGCATTTTTCTCGCGGCAATAGCACGCAGTCACCTCTCGTTCTATAGCCCGATCTGGTGAACCAAGACACACGCACAACAGGACCTGCATGAAATTTTTGGGACGTTTGGCATTGATTGACCTGCTGCGCTACGTCGGCAAGTGGTTATTGCTCGCTTGCGGCGTCGCCGTTTTGGCCGGTTCCGCGTCGGCGCTTTTTTTGTTCCTGATGCAGTGGGCGACCACGACACGCGTCACCCATCGCTGGTTGATCTGGTTCTTGCCGGTGGCCGGTTTTGTGGTGGGCTGGCTCTATCTGCGTGTTGGCCAGAGCGTCGAAGCGGGTAACAACTTGCTGATCGATGAAATCCACGATCCCCGCAACATTATCCCGTTGCGGATGGTGCCTCTGGTGCTCGGCGGGACCGTGGTATCCCATCTGTTTGGTGCCTCCGTGGGCCGCGAAGGGACTGCCGTGCAAATGGGCGGCGCACTGGCCGATCAATTGACACGCGTGTTCAGGTTGCAGCCGGAAGACCGTCGCATCATCCTGATGGCAGGTATCAGCGCCGGCTTTGCGTCGGTGTTCGGCACGCCATTGGCCGGTGCACTTTTCGGCCTGGAAGTGCTGGCCATCGGCCGCCTGCGCTATGACGCGTTGCTGCCATGCGTCGTTGCGGCAATTGTCGCGGATCAGGTTTGCATGCTGCTCGGAACCACCCATCTCCATTACCTGATCCCGTTTGTGCCGGCCGTGACGGCGTGGACGCTGTCCACAGTAGTTATTGCCGGGGCGCTGTTCGGACTGACCGGCATGCTCTTCGCCGAGGCGACCCATACGCTCGGCAAGGGGATGAAAAAATGGTTCCGTTACGCGCCAGTGCGTCCTTTCGTCGGCGGACTCGTCATCGCAACCGCCGCCTGGTTTCTTGGCGGTGACCGCTATATCGGACTGGGGCTGCCGACCATCATGGCTGCCTTCGAGCAACCACTGCCGGCCTATGATTTTCTGGCCAAAATGGCTTTCACTGTCGTTTCACTGGGCAGTGGCTTCAAAGGCGGCGAAGTGACGCCGCTGTTTTATATCGGTGCCACCTTGGGCAACGCGCTGGCACCGTTGCTCCATTTGCCAGTACCGCTCCTGGCGGGCATCGGCCTGGTAGCGGTGTTCGCCGGTGCGGCCAATACGCCGGTGGCATCAACGCTGATGGCGATCGAACTGTTCGGTGCAGAGGTGGGTGTGTATGCGGTACTGGCCTGTGTGGTCAGTTATCTGTTTTCCGGGGAGGCCGGCATCTATCGGTCGCAGCGCATGGGTGACGGCAAGCGGCGCAAGGCCCCGAAAGTCGAGTGCCAGACTTCCGACAAAGAACCGCAATGACAAGCTGCTGAACAGGCGCTGTGCCGATGCCTTCCCGTTAGCGCTTCTTGCGTAACAGTGATCCCGCCGCATTGCTCTCGAAGCGCCCCGCTTCTTCGATATAACCCTGCACCGTGCCATCGTGGAGCCAGCCGCCCTGCCGCTTGATGTCCTGAAAATCGGCTCCGGCGCGATGGGCGCTGGTCGCCATGCCGCGTCGCAGGCTGTGACTACTGAACTCATGGCCTGCCGCGAGGCCGGCCAGTGTCGCGCACTGCGCCAGAATAGTATTGACACTGCCGGCATGCAACGCGCCTGCACCAAGCGTCTGCCATTTGCTGACAGGACGAAATAGCGGTCCGGTGGTAATGCCGGCGCGCGTGAGCCAGTCGCGCAACGCGCTGACCGGGCAACACAGTTCCTCGCCAAAAGGAATGGCCTTGATGATGCCCTCGCCTTGCTGGTCGGTCTTCGAGCGCGCCAGCGTAATCACCAGCCCTTCCGTTTCCCAAGCCAGATCCTCGACCCGCAAGCTGACCAGTTCGCTACGGCGGTACCCGCCGAAAAATCCCAGTTGCAGCAACGCGCTGTCGCGTCGTGCTGTTAGCGATGGCAAGCTGGCCAGATGCGTGACGATGCGTTCCAGTCCCTCTAGCGACAGAGCTTTGGCTTTCTGCTTTGGTTTGCCATGCAGGCGGCCGATGCCGGTCAGCGTCTTGCGTACCGTTGGCGTCGATGCGGCATCCGGAAAACCCTGATGCCGGTGCCACTGCGATAACGCCGTCATTTTCAAGGCCAGTGTGCGGGGGTTAAGGCTGTCGGCGTGGGCCAGCAGGTAGCGGATCACAACGGACTCATCGGCCGGCAATACACCGCCCCACAACAGGAAATGCCGGATCGCTGCGCGGTAAGTGCGCCGTGTGTTGTCCGAGGTGGCCGCCGCGAGGAAAACACGATGGCGTGCGGCTAACTCCGCCTCCACCTCCACCGTCCCGACCTGGCGCGACAATGCAAGCACATCGGTTTGCTCAACACCAGGGTTGGTAACGGGAATTACGTCAGACATGGATCAGCAACCTCGATGCCGCGAAAATGCGAATGAAAAAAATGGTGGACAAGTAATTTTTGGACTAACGCGTTGGTCTGTTGTCTTGCTACGGGCCAGCAGCAGCGCCACCGTTAATGCAATCAGATTACGAGACGCCATTGTAAGTTACTCGGCTTAGTTTGAACGTCCCCCCGAATCGAAGTTACGTCCGGCGCAGGCGCGCTCAAGCGGCTCAGCAGTGACCGGCCGTAGCACTCAAAAAAGAATTGCGTATCGCCCCGACACGAACCATTCTTCTCGACACGATAATGCGTTCGAGCACGCAAACCGATGACCAGCCACCATCTCAAAAATCATGACTAAGCGCTTGCATCCGTCAAGGCTGGCATCGCGCTATTCCCGCAGCCTGATCGAAGCCAGTCTGGACCCGCTGGTCACCATCAGTGCCGAAGGCAAGATCACGGACGTCAATACCGCCACCGAACAGGTCACCGGACTGATGCGAACTGAGCTGGTAGGCAGCGATTTCACTGACTACTTTACCGATCCGGTGCAGGCCCGCGAAGGTTATCAGCAAGTCTTTGCCGAGGGCTTTGTCACCGACTACCCGCTGGCAATTCGTCACCGCAGCGGCAAGATCACCGACGTGCTCTACAACGCCAGCGTTTATCGCGATGAGGCGGGTCAGGTGCTGGGGGTCTTTGCGGCAGCACGGGATGTGACCGAGCGCAAGAAAGCAGAGGAGTTGCTCAAACGCGCTTCCCAGTATTCGCGCAGCCTGATCGAAGCCAGTCTGGACCCGCTGGTGACGATCAGTGCCGAAGGCAAGATCACTGATGTCAACACTGCCACCGAACAGGTCACCGGACTAATACGGACTGAACTGGTAGGTAGCGATTTCACCGATTACTTTACCGATCCGGTGCAGGCCCGTGAAGGTTACCAGCAAGTCTTTGCCGAAGGCTTTGTGACCGACTATCCGCTGGCAATTCGTCACCGCAGCGGCCAGATCACCGACGTGCTCTACAACGCCAGCGTTTATCGCGATGATGCGGGTCAGGTGCTGGGGATCTTTGCGGCAGCGCGGGATGTGACCGAGCGCAAGAAAGCAGAGGAGTTGCTCAAACGTGCTTCCCAGTATTCTCGCAGCCTGATCGAAGCCAGCCTGGATCCACTGGTGACCATCAGTGCCGAAGGGAAGATTACTGACGTCAATACCGCCACCGAACAGGTCACCGGACTGATGCGCACGGAACTGGTGGGGAGCGACTTTACTGACTACTTTACCGATCCGGTGCAGGCCCGCGAAGGTTATCAGCAAGTCTTTGCCAAGGGCTTTGTGACCGACTATCCGCTGGCAATCCGTCACCGCAGCGGCAAGATCACCGACGTGCTCTACAACGCCAGCGTTTATCGCGATGATGTGGGCCGCGTGCTGGGGATCTTTGCAGCCGCGCGCGATGTGACCGAGCGCAAGAGAGCAGAAAGCCTGGTGCAAGCGGCCAGCGTATTTACGTATGCACGTGAAGGGATCGTCATTACGAATGCGGACGGCACCATTTTGAACGTCAACGCGGCTTTCACGCGCATCACAGGATATGGTCGGGAGGAAGTCCTGGGCAGGAACACGAATCTGCTCGGTTCGGGGCATCAGGATAAAGATTTTTACGCCGGCATGTGGGCAGATCTGACACAAAAAGGCCATTGGTATGGCGAGGTATTCAACCGTCGCAAGGACGGCGGTGTCTATATCGGCGCGCTGAACATCGCGTCAGTGCTCGGCCTTGACGGAAAAACCGAACACTACGTCGGATTTTTCTCCGACATCACGGCCAGCAAGGAACATCAAACGCAGTTGGAGCACATTGCCCATTTTGATGTCTTGACCAACCTGCCCAACCGGTCATTGCTGGCCGACCGTCTGAGGCAAGCGATGGCTCAGGCAACCCGTCGTAGCCAGCTATTGGCCGTGGTCTACATTGAACTCGATGGCTTCAAGGCTGTCAATGACCGCCACGGGCACGATGTGGGGGATCAACTGCTGATCCTGCTGGCCAGTGCCATGAAAAACGCGCTGCGCGAAGGCGACACCCTGGCGCGTATCGGTGGCGACGAATTTGTCGCCGTGCTGGTTGACCAGGAAAGCCCGGAAAGATGCGCACAGGTACTGGCGCGACTCGTAGAAATAGCGGCAGAGACGCATCTCCAGGGCGACCTGGTGCTGCAGGTTTCTGCCAGTCTGGGGGTCACGTTCTACCCTCAGGCTGACGATATCGATGCCGATCAACTGCTGCGTCAGGCTGATCAAACCATGTATCAGGCCAAGCTGGCAGGGAAAAATCGCTACCATATTTTTGATTTTGCGCAAGACATCAGTATTCGGGGCCACCACGAAAGTCTGCAGCGCATTCGCAAGGCACTGACAAAAAACGAGTTTGTGTTGCATTACCAGCCCAAGGTCAACATGCGTACCGGCGAAGTCATTGGGGTTGAAGCACTAATTCGCTGGCAGCATCCAGAGCGGGGCCTGTTGCCTCCGGCCGCGTTCCTGCCGGTGATCGAAGATGATCCGCTTGCTGTTGAAGTGGGCGAATGGGTCATCAATACCGTGCTGATGCAAATGGAAGGCTGGCGTAAGTCAGGACTCCATGTGCTGGTGAGCGTGAATGTCGGGGCACGTCAATTGCAACTGGTGGACTTTGTCGAGCGTCTGCAAAAAATTCTGGCAAGGCACCCGCTGATCAACCCGAGCTGCCTGGAACTTGAATTGCTGGAGACCAGTGCCTTGTCGGACATGGAACACGTTTCCCGGGTAATCGAACAGTGCGCCGAACTGGGCGTCATGTTTTCTCTGGACGACTTTGGTACCGGCTACTCTTCGTTGACTTACCTCAAACGTCTGCATGTCAAACAGATCAAAATCGACCGAAGCTTTGTGCGGGACATGCTTGAAGACACCGATGACCTGACCATTTTGAAGGTAGTGATCGGGTTAGCTGCCGCCTTCAAGCGCGAAGTCATTGCTGAAGGGGTTGAAACCATGAAACATGGCCTGGCGCTCCTCAAGCTTGGATGTGAACTGGCGCAAGGTTACGGTATTGCCCGACCCATGCCTGCCGAACAAATACTCGATTGGACCGTGACATGGCAATCCGATCCAGCGTGGATTGCGTTGCGGCAGCAAGGGGTGGCAGAAGCCTTTCGGACTTAGCAAGAATCGGCTGCAATAACCATCGCAGTGTCCTAAAACCAATGATCGCTGATCTGCCCCTGCGGCAGCATCTCAGTCACGGCTTGGTGTTCGCCATTCATCAATCGTAAAAGCTCTTTTTCTACCCCCCCGGGGATGAAGGCGAGGTAATTCTGCCCGCTACTGACAGCCGGTTTCATCGCTTCCGGTAACACACCTGTCCGTCATCATTTCCAACATCAATTCCAGCAGCAACGCTACGCAAGACCACAACTCCTTTCAGCTAATAACCTGCGATAAGCAATGTTATCGCGGGTCATATTTAAATGAATTAGTAATAATTTTTATCGTAATAAACACGTAAATTACGTACTATGTAATACATTACTAAATTCACTGGAGTCAACATGGCACGCTTAGGTATCCTGTATTCCGATCTGGCCAACGCCGCTGCCCAGCTGGTCGTAGAGGGCAAGAATCCTACTGTTGATAACGTTCGTGTCGCGCTGGGTAGTACTGGCAGCAAAAGCACGATTGCGCCACTGCTCAAGCGATGGAAGGCCGAGCATCAGAATGCCGTTGTTGATGTCGCACAAGGAATGGGATTGCCAGGGCCGCTGTTGCAGGCGATGAAGGGTATCCACGAAAAGTTGCAAGATGACGTGAAGCAACAACTTGAACAGGCGCGTGACGCGCATCACGTCGCGTTGCTGGCCGCTCACGACGCAACGCAGCAAGCCGAAGACGAAAAACAGGTTTTGCAGGAAAACAAGGTTGCGCTATCGACCGAACTGGATCAGATCAAGGAAAGCCGGTCGCAACTGGATGCTCGCTACCAGGCCATGGCGATTGAACAGGCAACCTTGCAGGCCCGGCAGGAAGGTGCGCAACAGCGCCTCCTTGATCGCGCTGCCGAAGTTGCTGCTTTGAACGGCCAGCTAACGCAGGCACGCGCACAGTTCGACCACTACCTAGACGCAGCGGCCGAACAGCGCACGCAAGAGCGACAGGCTGCCGACCAACGCTGTATGCACCTGGAGCAAGAGCTCGCCGCATCGCGTCAGCAACATCTTCAGCAGCAATCTGTACTCTCGCGCTACGAGACACGCATCGCGCAGTTGCAAAACGAAAATACCCAGCTGAACAGAAATCTGCAGAACGCCGAAAAATCATGGGAAGCGTGCCGGACGGAGCGGGAACTGCTGACTTATCAGGTTGCCGATATGACAGCCGAGCGCCTCCTATTGCTGCAGAAAACAGCGCAAGCCGAAGAAGCAATGACGCAATTACGCATCGCGCTGGCAACGCAAGTTGGACAAACGGACGTGTTGACCGGTCAGCTTGCCAGGAACGATTGCAAGATCGAGGAATTGGACCAGTTACGGCTGAAGCTGATCGAGGAGCGGGCGGGATTGCAGGCGAGGTTGACGCATCTTGAGCAACCGGACCCGACGATACAGGCTGGCGAACAGAATGACCATGTTCAAACTTGATGCATCGCTGTCCGTGCAATAACCGCATCGCAGAAATAACGATGCGGGTAATTATATCTGCCGGGCAGAAAGCTATTTGATCAGTGGGATCATTCGCTCTTCACGTCTGAATGGTAAAACGGAAAGATAAACATCTTTCCGTCGTCATTTCAGGTTGGTGTTAATCGTAAGTTAATACTGATAACTCAGTGATATCTTCGCCAGATTACCTTTGGCACGACTGGCAATGGACTGATCGACTCCAGGCTGATCTCCTGCCGTGAACGTATCCGGTTTTGTCGCATACGAAGTTTTTCCTAAATCGTAATGGGACAGCCCCAGACCCAACGAGATATTTTTTTCGAGCGCGACCTGAATGCCGGCACCAATCATATAACCCGTCATTGTTTTTGCGCTGCTGCCTGACCACACATCGGAGGGTGGATTTCCGGTGTTGGCAATGGTTGCTACGGTGCTCGAACGCACACGGCCAAATGCGAGTCCGCCATCGACATACAGCAGCACGTTACCAACGGCATACCCTGCTTTACCTTTTATCGCCGACAAATAACTCAGGCAGTTTTTACTGCTGACGGTAGACGAATAATCCGGGAATGGCGCTTTGGTCGGGTCGTTCAACAATGAATTGGCGGATGCGCTGCGGTTGCAATTACTTGCCATTAATTCCGCAGCAACGCCATATACCAAGCCGTTTTCTTGCAAGAGATAGTCGGCATGGATCCCGCCAATGGCGATGTTTTTTACTGTCTTGGCATTACCTGTCAACAGCGCCGCCTGATCAGCATTCGCACCTTGTCCGCTAAGCGATTGCTGCGGGTCATTGACGGTGAGCGCCTGATTCGCAGTACGTGTTTGCACGCCCAGATCGACACCCAGGTGGTACCCCGCCCAGGAATGCAAGGGGGTGATTGTGAATGTTTCCAAGCCGGCAGCGTGGGCACTGGCAAAAGACAATAACAACATCGTCAGCAAGACGCTCTTGTCGTTTAATTTGATGGTCATTCTGTTTCTTTCAAAATTAAAATTAAACTGGAATATAAACAACAGCAATTTATTTATATCTGAATAAATTAGGTAACTATTGATTTACTTTGTTTATAGTTTTCTAGCTTAGCAGATATAAAATAATCCTGTTATTTAGGCTCCAGCCTCATTACGAGTACCATTTTTAATATGAAAGGAAACGCACATTAGTCATTAAAAACAATTTTTTACGAGAAATCGGCAATATTACGAGATATTTAAATAATGAATTAGACACAAGCCATTTTCCTAATATTAAATATGCCATTAATAAATCCGACTTAATACATAAACAATAATCAGGAAATCAAAAGCCCAAGGTCAACTGCTCCTTATCATCGGCCATCACACCCGCTGTCTTGCTCCCCGTTTTATCCCTGCCCCGCCGCCGCGAGCCATGTTTTTCGACAATCGCCGCTTGTCCGTCAAGCACTGCCGATTGCGCCCGCAATCCGAACAGTTTCTGTTTGGCCAGACGCGTGGCCTGCTCCAGTTCCACCAGCGGCATCGCAATGTCGTATCCGACAATGACACCGTAACGCGCCTGCAGTTCTGGTGGCATGCGCCACGGTTCGAATAGCCACGCATCGGGCACCTTGCGCATGGCCGGCAGCCAGCGTCGCACAAAATGGCCGTATGGATCATGGTCATGGGCTTGCTTGATCGGGTTATAAATGCGCGGCACATTAATTCCCGTGGTGCCGGATTGCATTTGCAACTGGCTCCAGTGGATGCCTGGTTCATAGTCAAGGAACTGGCGCGCCAGCCACAAGCCAACCGGACGCCAGTGCAACCAGAGCGGATACGCCGCCACCGACACCAGCATTGCGCGCATCCGAAAATTGAGCCAGCCAGTCTGGCGCAGCATTTCGACGCAGGCATCCACCAGCGGCCAGCCGGTCCGACCGGCGACCAGCGCATCGAAATGCTGCTGGTTCCAGTCATCCTCCCGCAAACCGTCATAGCCACGATGCAGATTGCGAAACTCCAGCTCAGGTTCGCTTTCGAGCTTCTGGATGAAATGGCAATGCCAGTACAGCCGGCTGGTGAAGCCGGTCAGCCCTGCCTTGCGCCGGGTCTCTGTCGCGGGCATCGTTGCCAGTTGCTTACGTGTCGCGTGAACGATTTCACGCATGCTGAGCGAACCGAACGCAAGGTACGGCGACAGCCGCGAGCAGGCCGTCGGTGCCGACAGCGGCGAAGAGATACCGCCGCGATACTGACCACTGCGGTCCAGCAAGAAACTTTGCAGCACGGCCACCGCCTGCCGTCGCCCGCCGCGCTGGCGCAGTGGCGAGTCGTGGGGTGCTAGTCCCAGCGCTTCGAAGGATGGCAACACGGCGGGCGGGAGCGGACAGGCAGCAAACTCAAGCAGTGGAATCGGCAGACAGGCTTGCGCCACATGCGCCTCCCAGTGGCGCTGCCATTTATTGCGATCCGACAGGCGCCGTACAACGCCAAACTGGGGACTTTCGTGCCAACCGACCTCATGCGCACGGCACCAGCGGCCAACTGCCAGATCGCGCTGGTAGCTGATGTCATTGCCAGTTTCTTCATGGGCATACAGATCGGTAAAGGGCAATCGACGGTGCAACTCGCCAAGGATTTCGACCACGTCACCAACCGCAACATGCAGGCTACCGCCGCGCCGGGCCAGTGCCGCGTCGAGTTCAAGCAGGCTTTCGAGCAGAAATTGGTAGTGTTGATTGGCGACATCCTGGGCCGCCCACAGGGCTGGCTCGATCACGTACAGACACAGCACCGGTCCACGGGCGGCAGCGAACGTCAGCGCAGCATGATCATGCAGGCGCAAGTCGCGTTTGAACCAGACGATGCGGGTGGTCATGGCTGAAAGAGGGGCAACATCATGTTTTGGATAGATGGAAATAGATGAAAGCACTGTATTTTTGAACAGTCTGACAGGTTTTTCCGAAATCGTTCGCAAGCGGTGTGGGGTCGTCTAAAAACAGTCTTCAAGCAATTGAATGTTTGGAGAACAAAGTATAATTCGACGATTATCGAATTGTCGAATTCATGCTTGTTGGTGCCGACACGTTCAACCCAACAAACGCACCCTATCCTTCAACCAGCTCAGGAAAACCCATGTCCGCACAATGTGAAGTCACCGGCAAACGTGCCGCGCAAGTCCCGATGAGCTTTTTCGAGCGATTTCTCAGTGTCTGGGTCGGATTGTGCATTGTTGTCGGCATCGGGCTTGGCCAATGGCTGCCCGCCGTGTTCAAGACCGTTGGTGCAATGGAAATCGCCAAGGTCAATTTGCCGGTCGGTCTGCTGATCTGGGTCATGGTGATTCCGATGCTGCTCAAGATCGACTTCAGCGCGATGAGTCAGATCCGCGGCCATCTGCGCGGCATCGGCGTGACCCTGTTCATCAACTGGCTGGTCAAACCGTTTTCAATGGCGTTGCTGGGTTACGTGTTCATTCGTGTGCTATTCGCCCCGCTGTTGCCAGCCGACCAGCTCGACAGTTACATCGGCGGCCTGATCCTGCTGGCGGCCGCTCCGTGTACCGCGATGGTGTTTGTCTGGAGCCGGCTGACCGGCGGCGATCCGTATTTCACCCTGTCACAAGTGGCGATGAATGACCTGATCATGGTGTTTGCGTTTGCGCCGCTGGTGGCCTTTTTGCTTGGCGTCTCGAGCATCACGGTACCGTGGGATACGCTGGTCACCTCGGTCGTGCTGTACATCGTCGTGCCGGTCGTGATCGCGCAAGGTTTGCGCAAACTGCTGCTGGCGCGGGGGCAAACCACCTTCGATACCGTCATGGACAAGCTCCAGCCGCTATCGATCGCAGCATTGCTGGCGACGATCGTATTACTGTTCGCGTTTCAGGGAGACGCCATCATCCGCCAGCCACTGGTCATTCTGCTGCTGGCCGTCCCTATCCTGATCCAGGTGCTGTTCACGTCCTCATTGGCGTACTGGCTCAACCGCCAGCTTGGTGAAAAGCATTCCGTGGCCTGCCCGTCGGCACTGATCGGTGCCTCCAATTTTTTTGAGCTGGCGGTGGCAGCGGCGATCAGCATTTTCGGATTTGAATCCGGTGCAGCGCTGGCGACCGTGGTGGGCGTACTGATCGAAGTGCCGGTAATGCTGCTGGTGGTGAAGGTGGTTAATGCCAGCAAGCCTTGGTACGAGGCGGGTCTGAGGAAGTAAGTTGATATCTGGTCTGGCAATGAATACCAATGCCTTTTTCAACAACATGCCGAGCCGCTTGCCGGCAAGCAGTACTGGTATTAATGGCTTCATGACGGATTGGGCATACGCCCGGTGGATGCGTTGGCCGACCGGCAGTTTGGCAAGGCCATGAGCAGCCTGAACCGCCAAAAACTCCAGGTTATCGCTCAAAAATTTTAGCCGCGACATCCTGCATGACAACGTGTTGCGACAGACCCGAGACATGCTCCAGACTGAGGCGATGCTTGAGCTGTTTGAAGGCTTCTTCGATGCGACAGCGCCAGTGGGCCTGCTGTCGCAGATGCACGAAAAAGGTGTCGCGTTCGGCCTGAACGCTCATATGCATACCAGTAAGCAGTAAGCAGTACGACAATGAGAGACGACAAAGGCTATTTACGAAGAGGACCCGAGCGGGGCTTCTGTGTGACAGGCGTTGCCCCTGGACCACCCGGCGCGGCAAAGTCGCCATTCGGCGATAGCAACGGGTTAGCGGCGGGGAGCGGGGAGCGAAAAACCCAGTCTGAGTAACTCTCTTTTCCCAGCAGGGCCTTATCACGTTGAGAAAACCCCGCTACTTTGAAGGGCTTCCCCTGAGACTGGCTATAGACGCCTACGAGCTGCCCCCCCGCCAGCCGTATCTCTCCCCAGGCCTCGCCGCCACCTATGGGATCGGTGTACAGCTTGCGCAAAAAACGCTGCGGTTTGTCCGGCGCGCGCGCGTCTGCCACCAGTTCATCAAGCGTCATCGGAAAGCGCCGGACTGCTGGCGGCGATTGCAGGTAGAAGTTGGTGATGGCCTGCCGGATCTGGTTGCCCACAAACAGCAGTTCGACTTCTTTTTCGCGCTGAGCGGACTGAGTCCAGACTTCTGACGTGACACCCAGGCCTAGGCCAATGATAGCCAATCCGATGAGCAGCCCGATATAAACGAAGCCATCCTGACAAACACCATGCTTACCATTGCGCATAGGAAGATCCATCCGTGCCGGTACCGGTGGCGCTGCTGCTGATGCTGTAGACGGCACCGGCGTTGCCATCGGCCGGAGGAACAATTACCCACGATTCGGCACTCTCGGCAATCGGGTCCCAGGGTAAGGACCGCAAATAGTGTCTGCTCACCAGCTCGTCAAGTTGCTCGGGATAACGGCCAGTATCTGCATGGAACTTGTCCAGTGCATCTCGCGTCGCGTCAAGATTAGCCTTGAGAATAGTTTCCTTGCTGCGGTCTATGGAGCGGAAATAGCGGGGTGCAGCCAATGTCAGTAACAAGCTGACGATGGCCATCACCACGATCAGCTCAATGAGCGTGAAGCCTCTGTGGTTACGTCGCATTACCAATCCTTGTAGGCAATACCGTTCAGTCCGGTCGCATTCGAACGCGAGTACACGTCGAAAACGTCGGCGCCGGGCTGTGGATCGTTGGGGGCACTGGCGTAGCTGCGCAGTCCCCAGTCGCCACCACTGTCGGTGGCAAGCGGGTCGATCAAGGGGTCTTTCGGAATTCTGCGCAGGAAGTAGATTTTCTGATCACGGTTGGGGCTTTTGGCATCTGTCACGCCCGCCACCAGCACATCGAGGCTGGGCGGGTAACCACTTTGATTGGCCGCCACCGCAATGCGACCCTCAAAGCCTGCTTGCTTGTAGTTGTCGAGCGCGGTACGGATTTGCCGCAAAGCGTCACGCAACTCGCGTTCGTTACTGCGGCGTTTGGTCAGTTCCAGCATTGGAAACGCCACCGTCGAAAGCAAGGCCACGATGGTGACGGTCACCAGCATCTCAATGAGCGTGAACCCTCGCCCGCCTGCAGGGATCAGCCTGTGAGTCATCGTGCAGACTCGGGGCCCAGACCCAGCAACGGGATAATGGACGACTGATGCACTGCAACCACCGGTGCTGCTTCAGGTACGGGTGCTGGTCCTGGTCCTATCGAATGGGCCAGTACCAATACTAGCTTTCGATCTGATGCTGACGTTGCCCCTGCTGGTGTTTCTGGTGCTGGTGTTTCTGGTGCTGCGGGTGCTGCTGCCGGTGCTGCTGGTGCTGCCGGTGCTGCTGGTGTCTCTGGTACTGCTGGTGCTGCTGATGTTTCTGGTGTTATTTCTGGTGTTGCTGCTGGTGTTGGCGCTACTGGTACGGCTGTGGTTACTGCCCTTGCCGGCACGGGTGCAGCCACGCGTGCGGTTCCTGCTGCAACGGCAGGAGCGGTCGGTTTGGGAGTAGAAATCTGGCGATTACCAAAGCGCATATTGTTTTCCGTACCTGACCAGAATTCCAGCAGATCGCTGTCCACCTGGCGGTTGTTTCGGATGATGCGCGGGGTAATCGACATGATGATTTCCTTTTTGTTCTTGGTGTCCGTCTGGACACCGAACAAGCGCCCTAAAATCGGGGCGTCGCCGAGGCCTGGAATCTTGTTTGCCGACGCCCGGTCCTGATCCTGAATCAGGCCACCGATGATTTCGGTTTGCCCGTCTTTCAATCGCAAGACGGTGTTCAGACTACGCGTACTGATCATGTAAGCAATGGTCCCGGTCGTGGCGGCCTGAGCGTTCTGGCCGCTGTTGGAACTCACTTCCAGTGCCAGGCGGATAGCGACTTCGCCGTCAGCATAGATGGTGGGCTCGACTTCGATCTTGATGCCCACTTCCACATACTGCACATTGGTGTTGTAGACCGAGCCTGCGCCTGTTGCCGTTGCGGAGCCGGGCACGGCCGCCGTGGAGATGACCGGCAGACGGTCACCCACCAGAAACTTGGCCTTCTCCTTGTTGCGTACGCGAATGCGGGGGGTGGCCAGATCGTTGATGTCCGAATCGGTCTTCTGTGCCTTTACATCAATGGCCAGACCACTGACGTTGACGTCCTGGGCACTCACGCCCCGCAAGGCGCTCAGTGTGGAAGGTGCGATGGAGGCGCTAAAGCTGGTCGGAAGATTAATCCCCAGCCCCAGCAAGCGATCGCGCGAGACCTCCATCACATCCACTTCCAGCATCACTTCAGGTTCAGGCTGGTCCATGGCGACGATCAGCTTTTCGAGCATGCGAATGATCTGGGGCGTGTCGCGCACCACCAGGGCATTGGTCTTTTCATCAATGAAAATATCCTTGGTTTTGGTCATTGACTTGACCATGGCCATGACGTTTTTCGGATCTGCATTGGTAATCGCAAAGCGGCGAATCTTCAGTTCAGCATAGTCGCGCGATTTGGCCTCGGTGTCCGGATAGATCAGGATCGAATTTTCGCCGAGCACGCGCTTTGCGGTCTGTGTCTGCATCAGGATCAGATCGATCGCCTCTTCCATCGGCGTGTCGCGCACGAAGATGGTGACCTTCAGATCGGGCTTCACGTCCTTGTCAAACACCACATTGATCGAAGAGGTCTTGGAAATCGCCTCCATCACCATGCGCAAATTGGCATCGCGAAACTGCAGGGAGACCGGCTTCTTGCTCTTGAAATTCAGGCTGATGCCGTTGAGCGTATTGTTCTGTGCGCTGGCTTCCGTGATCTGGCCGCGTAAAGCCAGTGCGCGGACGTGCTGGGGATTTTCCACCAGTATCCGGCCGATGATGTTGCCGGCCTGCTCCAGGTCGCCTTTACCATAAAGCAAGGCAGCTTCGTCCACCCGCGCCGCTTGCCGGCGCTCCGCGATGATGTCATTGCTGGCCTGGCGCGCCACCAGGTTGCCGCGGTCCAGTGCCAGGACGCGGGTGTAGCGCTGCAGGGCCAGATCCCAGTGCTGTTCGGCGCGCTCCTTGGCGGCATCGTTGAGCAAACGGGCCGTCAACTGGTCACGCTGCAGCAGAAAGTCTTTCTTGAAAGTGGCATTGCCAGGATCGGCTTGTTTGGCCTGATCGAGCTTGCTGAGCCCTTCTTCGAGCTTGCCTTCGCCGATCAGGGAAATGCCTTGCCAGTGCATGCGGTCGGCAGCACAGCCGGCCAGAGCCAGGGTCAATGCGGCAGCCAGCATGCTTCGCGGGAGAAATGAACGTGTGCTCACGGGGAACCAGCGATCGGCAAGGATTGCGAAATGCCCAGGGGCAGATAGATAAATGTCACTTTGTTGGCCTCAATATGCTCAATGCGGTAAGTATTTTCAAGAACGTCACCTTCTGACACGGTGTGCACCCGGGTGCCCCGGGTCAGAATCACGACGTGGGAATCGGCCTGGTCGAATTTGCCCATAAACACATAAGGCAGGGGCGGTGCTGTCGGCGGTGGTGGCGGC